>JASFWR010000320.1:0-4442 GCA_050049155.1 Planctomycetota bacterium
CGGCGAGATGGGGGCGGCCCCGACCCGGATCGGGCTCGAGGCCGCGGTGGCGGAGGCCCGCTGAGCGCACTCTTCCATGGCTGAACGAGACGACCTCCCGGGGTACGAGATCCCCCTCCCGGCCGACGGCCTCGCGCCCTCCGTCGACGCCGCGGCGCCGCCGCGACGCGCCGGAGGCCCGCTCCGCCTCGCCATCGCGGGCGGCGGGACCGGCGGGCACGTGGTCCCCGGCCTGCACCTGCTCGACTCCCTGGGCGAGGCCCTCGGGCAGGAGCCGTCGAGGCCCCAGCGCCTCGAGGACCTGCTCTGGTTCCACAGCGGGCGGCGCGCCGAGGAGCGCTGCCTGCAGGAGCTCGACCGGCAGGCCGGGGACATGGGCGTCGACCTCGAACGAGTGGTCCTCCCGATCGAGCCCGAGGGCGGCGGCGCCCCGAGCCTGGGCCGGCTCAGCGTGCGCATGGTGCCCGCGTTCCTGAAGGCCAAGAAGGCGATGCAGCAGCACCGCTCCGAGGTGCTGCTCGGCCTCGGCGGCTTCACCACGGCGCCGGCGGCCCTCGCGGCGCGGGTCCTGCGCATCCCCGTGGTGCTGCTCGAGATCAACGCCACGGCGGGCAAGGCGACTCGCACCCTGGGCCCCTTCTGCCAGCGGGTGCTCCACGCGTGGCGCGAGACGCTCCCCCCGGACCTGGAGGGGGAGAAGCACCAGCTCGTGGGCCCGCCGGTCGCCCGCCGCTTCGTGCCCCCCGCGGACCCGGACGGGGCGCGGCGTGGGGCCAAGGACGACCTGGGCTTCGACCCGGAGCGCCCGCTGCTGCTCGTGCTCGGCGGCTCCCAGGGGGCCCTCGGCCTGAACGCCTTCGTGCGTCGTCACGTGAGCACCCTGCTCGGCTCTGGCGTCCAGGTGCTCCACCAGGTCGGCCCGGGCCGGCGGACGGAGGGCGCGGACAGCCTCGAGGGGTACGAGGCGGTGGAGTTCCTGGACGACGTCCACACGGCGCTGGTGGCCGCCGACGGCGTGCTCTGCCGCGGGGGCGCGTCGACCCTCGCCGAGATCGGCGCCATGGAGGCGCCGGCCTGGGTCGTGCCCTACCCGCACCACGAGGACCAGCACCAGGTGCGCAACGCCCGCCAGCTGAGCGGCGGGGTGCGGATCGTGGAGGAGCAGGACCTGGACCACGCGCGGTGCGAGGAGCTGATCCGCTTCCTGGGCGCCGCCGGGGCCGAGGAGCGGGAGCGCATGCGAATGCACCTGCGGGAGGCCGTCCGGCCGAACGCCGCGCACCGGGTCTGGACGGAGCTCGAGGAGGTCGTCGCCGCGCGCTGAGGCGCGCGGAGCCGGCCCCGGACGGCCCAACTCGGGCGGCTCCTGGTCACCCTCGGGGTCGTCGATCTCGCCATCGCTGGCGCCGCTCAACGGAGACGGGCGCCGGATCGCATCGCGATCCGGCGCCCGTGCTCGGTTCGGTGGGGGAGGCGCGCTCAGAAGGAGAACCGGACGCCCATGTAGTAGCCCTCGAGGTCCAGGTCGGTGTCGACCACCGCGTTCTGGTCGGAGTACTCGGCGTCCACCTTCATGGTCTTGTAGCCGACCACCAGGTCGCCCACCCCGAAGAGGTCCACGGCCGCGGAGACGCCGATGTCGAAGATCGAGGCCTCCGACTCGTCGTACTCGATCACGAGGCCGCCGGCGTCGGCGCGCAGGTCCACGGGCCCCCAGGTCCAGGCCGCCCGGGCGGCGAGGAGGGGGACGGGGATGAGCTCGTCGGTCTGGATCGTCGTCCCGGCGCCGCCGATCTCCCGGAGGCTCAGGTCCAGGTCCATGAGCGTGGCGCCGACCCCCAGGCCCACGTCGAGGCCGTCGAGGGGGATGATGTCCCAGGTGAAGAGGGCCCGGGCGGTGTCCAGCCGCAGGTCCGTCGCGACGTCGGTGCCCGCGCTGATGGTGCTGCCCTGGTACTCGAAGTCGCCGGTGGCGGTGCCCGTCCCCGAGAAGTCCACGCCGTAGCCGGCGACGGAGAGCTCCGCGCCCGCGAAGTTCAGGCGGACGACGCCGCCCACGACCGCCTCGTTGTCTTCGAGGCCGAGGTCGTCGAAGTTCGAGGCCACGGTCACGCCCGCGCCGTCGCCCACGGCGAGGTCGCCGTCGATCCCGACGGAGGCGATGAAGGGGGTGACGGAGGCGCCGGGGGCGCCGCAGGACGCGAGGGTGAGCGAGGCGGCGAGGGTCAGGAGGGGGAGGTGTCGCATGGGGTCCGGTGGGGTGTGGGGGAGCCGGCCCGCGCGGGGCCTTCGGGGCAGGTTTCGACCTCCGGGGCCGATTCCTTGAGGGCGGTTCGAGGGGAGTCTCCAGGGGCCGTGAGGGGGCCCAGGGCGGCCCGGGCCCCCTCTGGGCCGGGTGGGGACCTGGGGCCCCCGAGCCGGTTCAGGGGTCCGCGGGCGGGTCCTCCACCTTATGGGCGAGCCAGGCCGCGACCACGTCGGCGGCGAGGGCCGCGTCCGCGGCCTGGACCATGACCTCCGTCGGCCCCAGCAGTCGGCGGGCGGCGCTGAACTCGTCCATGAGCTCGGAGCCCCCGGCGCGCGCCGCGATGCCCTCGGACTCGAGCAGGCCGACGAGCAGCTGGGCCTCGGTGAAGGAGCTCGCCGTGTGCACGACCTGGAGGTCCCGTGATCTCATGGGACCAAGGTCCGGTTCCTGGGACGAGGCTTCAAGCGCCTGCCTCCGTTTGGTTGGATGGTCCCCGTGACGAACCGTACCAGCGAGAGTTCCCCGTCGCGGGCCGCCCAGTCGGCGCCCCGCCTCCCGCACCGGCTCCACCTCCTCGGCGCCGGCGGCGCGGGCCTCTCCGGCGCCGCGCGGCTCCTCGCCCACGCGGGGCACCGGGTCACGGGCCACGACCGGGAGGCGTCCCCCTTCACCGCGGCCCTCGGCGAGCTCGGGGTCCAGGTCCAGCTCGGCGCGAGCGCGACGGACCAGCTCCCCGACGACGCGGAGCTGGTGGCGCGCTCGGCGGCGGTCTCGGACGACGACCCGCAGGTGCGGGCCGCGCGCGCCCGCGGCCTGGAGGTCATCAAGTACTCCGAGCTGCTCGGCCGCCTCTGCCCGGTGGACCGCACCCTCGCGGTGGCGGGCACCCACGGGAAGACCACGACCACCTGGATGCTCCACGAGGCCCTCGAGGCGGCGGGCGGCCCCGCGCCCGGGACCCTCGTGGGGGGCCTCCACCAGACCCGCGGCCTCAACGCCATCGCCCCCGACCCGGCCGGCTGGTTCGCGGTGGAGGCGTGCGAGTACGACCGCTCCTTCCTCCAGCTGTCGCCCTTCGGCGCGGCGGTCACCAACTTCGAGGAGGACCACCTGGACTGCTACGGCAGCCTCGAGGAGCTGGAGCGGTCCTTCTGCCGCTTCGTGGAGCGGGTCTCCAGCGACGGCCTCGTGGTCCTCGGGAGCGACGTCCCCGCCTCGCTGCGCGAGGCCGCGCGCGGGCGGGTCTGGACCATGGGTCAGGAGGTCCAGCTGGACCTCCTCGGGCAGCAGCGCGGCTACTTCCGCTTCCAGGTCCGCGGGCCGGGCTGGTCGACCCCGGAGGTGCAGCTCGCGGTCCCCGGCCGCTTCAACGTGGACGACGCCGCCATCGCCATCGCCCTCGCCGTGGGCTGCGCGGGGGTGAGCCCCGCGGCCGCGGCCCGGGGCGTCGCCGAGTTCCCCGGCGCGGCCCGCCGCTTCGAGCGGTGGGGTGAGCCCGGCGGGGTCCCGGTGGTGCACGACTACGCCCACCACCCCACGGAGCTCCGCGTGACCATCGAGGCCGCGCGGCGCGCCTTCCCCGGGCGTCGGCTCGAGGTCCTCTTCCAGCCCCACCAGGCGAGCCGGACGGCGAGGCACATGGACGGCTTCGTCGAGGCGCTCCGGGGCTGCGATCGGGTGGTGGTCACCGACGTCTACGGCGCCCGCCGGCACATCGACCGCATCGAGGGTGCGGACGCCGCCACCCTCGCGTCCAAGCTCCGGCGCGCCGGGGTCGACGCGGTCGCGGGCGGCGCCCCGGCGGAGGCCGGGGTCCGCTTCGTGGACGGCCTCGCGGCGGGGGCCTGCGCCCTCGTGATGGGGGCCGGGGACATCGACACGCTCAAGCTGGATCTGCTGGATGCAGTGGCCCTGCGCTTCCCTCCCGGGCGCTGACCTCCGGGACCGCACGACCCTGCGGGTCGGCGGCCCGGTGGCCTGGCTCCTCGAGCCGGCGGACCCGGAGCAGCTCCGCGAGGCCATCGGGGCCGTTCGCGAGCGCGGCCTCCCGCTCCGGATCCTCGGCGGTGGGGCCAACGTGGTCGTGGACGACGCGGGCCTCGAGGGCGTGGTGATCTCCACCGAGCGCCTGAACCGGATCTTCCGCCCCGGCGACCTGAGCGCTGAGGAGACCCTGGACGAGGCGCTCCCCTCG
>JASFWR010000052.1:0-14070 GCA_050049155.1 Planctomycetota bacterium
GACGACGTCCACCTCGCCGCGGTAGAGCGGGCGCTCGGCGGACCGGATGGTCGTCGCGCAGCGATCGAGATCGAGGAGGTTCATCGGGCGATGTCCTGCAGCAGCTGCTCTCGGATGTCGTCCAGCACGGCCTCGGGCTCTCGGACGAGCAGGCCCTTCGGGGTCTCGAGGACGACGGCCCCAGGCTCGACCTCCACGTCGGCCTGGATCTCGGTCTCGTCCCGGAAGGTGACGCCCTGCAGGGCCGCGACGTCGTCGGGGTGCAGGCGGACGACGCACCGGCCGCGCTTGATCTCGGAGGCCGCCAGGGTCGACCGCACGATCTCCTCCAGCCCGTAGTTCTGCTCGGCGATCTCGACCCGCAGCAGCTGGCGCGCGATCTCCACGGCGAGGTGGACCGCGTCGGACGCGAGGGCCGCCTCGGCGGCCTCCCGGGCGGCGACGAGCTCCTCACCGGCGCGCTCGAGCGCCCCGCAGGCGCGGCGGACCGCCTCGGTGTGGGCGCGCTCCTGGGCGCTCGCGCGGAGCTCCTCTTGGAGGGTGTCCCCGGTGCGGCGGACGAGCGCCTCGAACGAGGTGTCGCTGAGGAGCGCGGCGGTCGGCAGGGCCGACGAGTCGGCCTTGACGCGCCGCGAGGCCGGGATCGGGATCGAGCGGACCTCGAGCATCAGTCCACCAGCTCCTCACCGGCGCGGGCCGGGCTGAACTCGCCGCTGTCCATCAGGGCGCGGACCGCGGTCATGATCTCGGCGCGGGCCATGATGACCTCCGTCATGGGCATGGCCCCGAGGAGCTCCTTCTCGTCGATGACCATCTCCCGCACGCGGGAGGACAGGTTGTTCATCACGTTCTCGAAGACCGCGGCGGCGCAGGCCTTGAGGGCGATGGAGAGCGTGCGGGTGTCGACCGAGGCCAGGATCTTCTGCATGGCCCGCTTCTCGATCGAGGCGAGGTCGTCCCAGGTGAACATGAACTCCCGGACCTGGCTGGCGACCCGGTCGTCCTCCGCCTCGAGCCCGGAGAGCACGTTGTGCTCCACCTCGGCCTCGGCGAACGTGAGCATGTCGGCGACGGTGCGGAGGCTGTCCTCCTGCGCCCGGGGTGCGGGGACGAGGCTGGCCTCCCGCATGCGCTCCTGGAGGTCGTCGGCGATGGTCAGCATCGTCTCGATCCCGGGGGGCGTGACGGTGGTCATGCGACGCACGATCTCGAGGGTCACGTCGTCGTCGAAGGTGGCGAGGACCTCGGCGGACGTGGACGGCGCGACGTGGCTGAGGATCAGCCCGACGACGCCGGGGGACTCCTCCTTGAGGACCCGCGCGGCGAGGCTGGAGGGGGCGGACTCGAGGAAGGCGAAGGGCTGCTCCCTCCGGCGCCGCTCGTGGATCTCGGAGATCACGCGGTTGGCCTCGTCGTCCCCGAAGGACGACTCCAGGAGCCCGTAGAGCTCGAAGTCGTCCTGGGGCCGGACGCCGGTGCGCTGGTAGAAGGCGCGGGCCAGGTCGCGGTAGAGCTCGTCCACCGCGTCCACCGAGCAGAGCTCGGGGTTGAGGTCCGTCATGGCCTCGGCGATCTTCGAGACGACCTTGGGGTCGAGGTTGCGCATCACGTCGGCGCTGACGTTCTTCTCCAGGCTCAGGAGGAACGCCGCCGCGCGCTGGGCGCCGCTGGCCGCGCCGGCTGTCGTGTCGTTCTGGTCTGCCACGGGGGTCTCCTGGTCAGCTGGCGCTGGTCTCGGCGAAGCGGTCCTCGGACAGAGCCCAGCGGGAGAGCAGGGCGCTCACGCGCTCCGGCTCGTTCTGCAGGAGCTCCTCGATGTGGGCGCGGGCGAGGGCGTCGATGTCGACCTCCTCGTCGGCGACGTCCCCGGCGCTCCGGAGGAGCCCGGAGAGCTCGTCCCCGCCCCCGCCGGCGCCGCTGGCCACCGGCTCCGGGGCCTTGCGGGCGTTCTTCAGGCTCCGGGAGAGCATGAAGAGGAAGGCGAGGCCGGCGATGATCTCGAGGCCGTACTCGAGGGCCTGCATGACCACCGGGTTCGTGGGCTCGGGCGCGGCCTCGGGCATGGGCAGGGTGGCCACGCCCGACTCGGACCGCTCGAGGTGGGGGAAGCGGACGACGGACTGGGCGATCGAGTCGCCGCGGGTCTCGTCGAAGCCGACGATGTTCTTCACCTGGGCGACCGCGACGTCGAGCTGGTCCTGGATGGACTCGTCCACGGCGACGTTGACGGTGAGACGAGAGAGCTGGTACTGCTGCGCGACCTTGCGGGTCATCTTGCTGCCGAAGGCGTAGGACGCCTCCTCCTCGCTCACGCTCGACGTGGAAGGCGTGGCGCTGCCGTTGTTGATGGCGTTGCTCGTCGCGCCCTGGATGTTCTGGGTGACGCCGATGGGGCCGCCGATCGCGGTCTTGAACTCGCTCGACTCCGTGGTCCGGGAGCGCTCGGAGCGCGGCTTCTTGGCGGGCTCGAGCTGCTCCGAGATCGACTCCTCCTGGACGTGCTCGAAGGCAGCCGTGACCGACGCCGTGGCGAGGCCGGGGCCGAAGAGCTGGTCCAGGTGCGCCTGGGCGCGGCGGGTGCGGATGCTCTCCTCCTTGTCCGCGAGGCTGCGGAGGGTGTCGAGCCCGTCGCTCGAGGCCCCGTCGTAGATGGAGTTCGAGTTCTGGTCGACGATGGTGATGCGGCCGGGGTCGGCGCCCGAGCCGTTGCGGACGATGCTCACCATGGACTGCGTCTGGGACGCGCTGGGGGTGTAGGTACCCCGCAGGGTCAGGACGACGCTCACGCCGCGGTCGTTGGAGCGCCGCGGGACCAGCGGGGAGTCGGGCGCGCCCGACTCGAGGACCTTCGCCTTGCTCACGAAGTCGAAGCCCTCGAGCTGGAGCTCGAGCTCCTCCCAGCGCCGCTTGGCGGTTCGCTGCTGGCGCTCCTGGCTGCCGAGGAAGACGGTGCTGGAGCCGTCCAGCGACCCGTTGATGCCGCGCTCGCTGTTCAGGTACCCGCCGTTGTTGTGGATGGCCTGGCGGGCCGCGAACTGCTGGGAGTCCTCGACGCGGATCATGTACGGCGGGGCGCCGAGCGTCGTCTCGTACTTGATGCCGGCCTGGGAGAGCGCCGCGACGGCCTTGTTGAACTGCTGCGTGTCCAGGTCGGCCGCGAGCACCACGAAGTGGGGGTTCCGGGCCTGCCAGGTCAGCATGGCGCTGGCGAGGACGGCGGCGCCGAGGCAGGCGCCGAGCGCCCAGCGCGCGGAGGCGCTGGAGTCGCGGAGCTGGGCCCAGAGGTTCTTGAGGAGGTCATTCATGGTTCAGACCGACATCCGCATGACTTCGCGGTAGGCGTCGAGGAGCTTGTTCCGGACGGTCAGGGCGAACTGGAAGGTGATCTCGGACTCCTTCAAGTGCGCGGCGACCTCGTGCAGGTCGACGTCGCCCTTGACGACGTCGAGGTGGATGTTGTTCGTGCGTTGGACCGAGGCCTCGACCGCGCCGAGGCCGCCCTTGACGGCGTGCTCGGCCTCGGAGGGGCCCTCGGGGCCCGCGGAGACGGCGGGGAACGGGCTCGAGCCGGCCGACTTCCCGGCGTCGGCGCGGGCCTCGTCGAACTGGCGCTTCAGCTGCGCCATCCGCTCGTAGGTCCCGCCGCCGCCGATCTTCATGCTGGTCATGCCTCAGTCCTCCTGGTGCGCGCCGATCAGTCGGCGAGGCGCAGGGCCCGGTCGGCCATGCGCTCGAAGTTCTCCTGGACGGAGAGGTTGGCCTCGTAGGAGCGGACCGCCGTGACGAGGTCGGCCATCTCCTTCATCGTGTTGACGTTCGGGTAGAGCACGACCCCGCGGTCGTCCGCGTCGGGGTGCGTCGGGTCGAACACCTCCTCGAAGGGCGAGGTGTCCTTGGTGATCTGGTCGACGCGGATGCCGGCGAAGCGCTCGCTGCCGCCGCTCGCGCGCTCCATGATCGGAGCGAAGCTGACCTGCTCCCGCTGGTAGGGGAGGCCGGTGGTCGGGTCGTAGGTCGTCCGCGCGTTCGCGATGTTCTTCGCGATCGTGTCGACGCGCTCTCGTTCGGCGGAGAGCGAGGAGGTGGCGATCCGCATGCCCCGGAAGACCGAGTTCAGCGCGCGCCCCTGGCTTGAGTTCTGGATGTCCATGATCAGCGGTCGTGGATGATTGCCTGGCTGACGAGCGACTGTTGGCTGCGGAGGATGGTCGCGTAGAGCTCGTAGCGGATGCGGTTCTCGGTGACGAGGCTGGCCTCCTGCTCGGCGGAGACGTTGTTGCCGTCCGCGCGGGCGGGGGTGTCCCAGTCGGTGACGATCTCGGGCTGCAGCTCACCGACGCGCTGTGCGTCGGCGCCCTTCTGGAGCTCGTCCACGAGGAGGTCCTCGAAGCGGACGTCCCGGCGGCGGTAGCCGGGGAGGTTCTGGCTCGCGATGTTGTTCGCCAGGACGTCGCGCCGCGCGGTCGCGGCGGACATCAGTCGGACGAGCAGGTCGGCGCCTTCGGGTCGGATCGGCATGGCTCTTCGACCTCAGGGGAGGAGTCCGGCGTGGCGCCAGATCTTCATCTTGTTGGAGAGGGTCCGGGCGGTGACGCCGAGCCGTCGAGCGGCCTCGGTCTTGTTGCCGCCGGTGCGCTCGAGGGTCGAGAGGATCGCGACGCGCTCCACGTCCGCCATGGCCTCGTTGGCGATGGCCTCCTGGAAGGCGGGGTGGTCCATGTCGAGGTCCTCGACGGCGCCGGTCGAGGGCGCCCCGGCGGTGGGGCCGAAGACGAGGTCCTCGGCGTCGATGGTGGCCGCCCCGTCGCCGCCGAGGATGACGGCGCGCTGGATCACGTTCTCGAGCTCCCGCACGTTGCCGGGCCAGCTCCAGGAGCAGAGTTTCTCACCCGCGGCCGGGGTGAGGGTCGGCGTCGGGAGGCCGTTCTGCGTGGCGTAGAGCGCGGCGAAGCGCTCGGCGAGGGGCAGGATGTCCTCGACGCGCTCGTTCAGCGGCGCGATGTGGAGGGGCAGGACGTGCAGGCGGTAGTAGAGGTCCTCACGGAACCGCCCGGCGGCGACCTCGGCGGCCAGGTCACGGTTGGTCGAGGCGACCACGCGGACGTTGACCTTGAGGGTCTTCTGGCCGCCGACCCGCTCGAACTCGTCCTCCTGCAGGACCCGCAGGAGCTTGGCCTGCATGCTCGGGGAGATCTCGCCGACCTCGTCCAGGAGGAGGGTGCCGCCGTCGGCCAGCTCGAAGCGGCCGAGGCGCTGCTTGTCCGCGCCGGTGAAGGCGCCCCGCTCGTGCCCGAAGAGCTCGGACTCGAGGAGCTGCTCGGACAGGGCCGCGCAGTTGACGCGGATGAAGGGCTGCTCCGCGCGCTCGGACGCGGCGTGGATGAAGTGGGCCACGCGCTCCTTGCCGGTGCCGCTGGCGCCGGTGATGAGCACGGTCCCCTTGGAGCGGGCCACGCGAGCGGCGGCGTGGAGCAGCTCGCCCATCGCCTCGCTGGCGGCCACCATCTCGTCCGGGGCGGCGCCGCGGGCCTCCTCACGGAGGTAGCGGTTCTCCTGCACGAGGCGCCGCTCGCGGTCGAGGCGCTTGAGCGCGAAGTCCAGGCTGTCCATGGAGATCGGCTTGAGGAGCACGTCGCGGGCGCCGTACTTCATGGCGTCGACCGCGGACTCGACCGTCGCGTGGGCGGTGCAGAGCATCACCGGCAGGTCGGGCCAGCGCTCCTGGATCCGCTGCGTGAGCTGGACGCCGTCCATGCCGGGCATGCGGAGATCGGTGAGGACGACGTCAGGCTGCTCGCGCTCGATCATGGTCAGCGCGGCCTCCGCCTCGTTGGCGGACACGGCGCTGTAGCCGAGGCTGGTGACGGCCTCGCCCAGGTACTCGCGTGCCAGGGACTCGTCGTCGACGACCAGAATGCGTTGCAGGGTCATGGGTGGGTTGGGATCAGGCTCGTTGGCTCGGGATCGTGAGGGCGAAGCAGGCTCCGCCCAGAGCAGCAGGCTTGGACTGGGGCTCGAACCCGCCGGCGTGGAGCTGCGCCACGCGCTGCACGAGCGCGAGGCCGAGCCCCGTGCCGTCGGCGCGGGTCGTGAAGAAAGGGTCGCAGAGGCGGTGGACGTCCTGGGGGCGGAGGCCGGGACCGGCGTCGGAGACGCGGAACTCGACGCCGCGCTCGGTGGCGCGCGCGGCCACGTGGACGTCGCCGCCCTCGGGCTGGGCGTCGCAGGCGTTGGCGATCAGGTTCCGGAGGGCCTGGCGCACCTTGATGCGGTCGGCGATCAGGCGCCCGCCGGTGACGTCGAGCGAGACGGTCCACCGGTCGCCGCCGTCGCGCTGGCGCATCGCCGCGTCGCGGGCGGCGTCGACGAGCGCGGCCACGTCGAACTCCTCGAGGTGCAGGTCGCCGTCACCGGCGATGCCGAGCATCCCGGCGACGATGCCCTCGATCTCGTGGACGCCCTCGCGGATGCGCGAGGCGAGGCGCGTCGCGCGGCTGTCCCCGTCCGCCTCGCGGACGAGCAGCTCGGCGAAGCCCTGGATGGCGTGGAGCGGGTTGCGGATCTCGTGGGCGATGCCCCCGGCCATGGTGCCGAGCGCCGCGGTCTTGTCGAGGCGGTGCAGCCGCTCCTGGGCGCGGACGAGGGCGCTCTGGTCCTCGATCACCTCGACCGCCCCGGCGACGTCGGCGCCGGAGGACACGGGCGAGTACCGGCGGGCGAGGACGCGGGTCTCGCCGTCGGGGCAGAGGACCTCCTCGGGCTCGCCGTCGGCGGCGCGGCCCGCGAGGCCGACCCACTCGGTGGACCCGACGATCTGCTCCGCGGTGCCGCCGAGGATCTCGAGGGCGGCGCCGTTGGCCGCCTGGACCCGGCCGTCGGCGTCGTAGACGACCACGCCGGTGGGGATGGAGGTCAGGACCGACTCGAGGTGCCGCTTGACCTGGTCCAACTCCTCCACCTTGGCCGCGAGCTCCACGTTGGTGGCGCAGAGCTCGGCCTCCACGTGGGCCGCCCGCTCCTCGAGGCGCGCGTGGCTCACCTGGAGGTCCTCGAGGACCGTGGTGAAGCTCGCGATCGCGTCCTCGACGCTGGTCCCGGCGGACAGCGTGGGGCTGGGGCGGCTGGTGGTGGACATGGTGAGGTGCGGCTCTCGGTCTCTCGGTGAGCGTGGATCAGCGCTTCGCGCCGCCGGTGTTGCGGAGCTGACGGCTGAACTCGACGAACTTGAGGTCGCGCTCGACGTGGGGCTTGAAGGTCGCCGCCTCGGGGTCGGCGAGGAGCTGGCGATAGAGGTCGGCGGCGTCCTCGAAGCGCTGCTGGGCCTGGTAGGCGCGCGCCAGCCAGTACCGTCGCTCGACGGTGTCCTCCGCGCGCTCGAGGACGGCGATGGCCTCGGCGGGCCGGCCGCTCCGGACGTAGAGGCGGCCGAGGCGCACCGGGGCGGCGACGTAGTTCTCGCCCTCGAGGGAGATGGCCTCGGCGCCGCGACGGCGCGCGGACTCGCTGACGGAGTCGAGGGGCATCAGCTCCGACTCGATGCGCTGGAGCATGTTCGGGTCCATGCCCGCGTTGGGGGGCGCCGTGGCGCCGATGGCGGCGGGGCCGAAGACGGGCGCGACGCCCGTGGTGGACGGGGGAGCCGCCGGGCCGCCGGCGGCGCCGGAGCCCGTCGCCGGAGCGACCGGGCCCGTGGTGCCGGCGCCGGGGGCCCCTTCGGCAGGGTTCCCTTGGACGGGGTTCGCCTCCCCGGGGCCTCCGAGGAGTCCGAGGGTACGGACCACGCTCGCGGGCATGGTCATGATCGCCTTGACCTCCTCGGGGTCGCCGAGCAGGCGGTCCAGCTGGAAGCGCAGGCGGGAGAGGTCCGACCGCAGGGTCTCCAGGTAGGCGCCCGTCCCGGTGCTGGTGTCCCGCGGCTCCTCGGTGGCGGCGAGGATCGCGCCGATGGCGTCCTCGTTCCCCGAGGCCGCGCTGTCGCGCAGCTGGCCGAGGTACTGCAGGGAGCTCAGGGTCGCGCCGAGCTGGTCCTGGAGGGACTTCGCGCCCTGGTCCTGGCCCGTGACGGCGGGGACGACGAAGAGGGTCCCGAGGGCGAGCTGGATGGTTCCGATCGACTTCAACATCTGGAGGTCTCCTCTCAGAGGCGCCCTTCGAGCGCCTTGATGGCCAGGTCGAGCTCGCCGGCTTCCTCGAGCAGGGTCGAGGCGGCGAGGTAGACCTTGCGACGGTCCGCGGGGTGGGACTGCTCCTGGGCGGTCTTGCGGAGGACGAAGACGGCCGAGGTGAGCTGGTCGGACTCGGCGAGCGACGCGGCGTAGGTGAGGCCGAGCTCGAGGCGCTGCTCCGACGAGAGCGCCAGCCGGCGGTCGAACACCGGGCGCAGTGCGCCGGCGGCCTGGTCTGCGAGCCCGCGGTCCAGGAGCCGCTTGCCACGGCCCAGCTGCTCGATGTCACCGAAGACGTCGAGGTGCTTGGCGTCGAAGTCGAGCGCGGCCCAGGCCTCGTTCTCGAGGCTCTTGAGGGCGGGCGTGGTCAGGCCCAGGTCCTCGGCCAGCTTGGTGATCGAGAGCGCGGTGATGTGGGAGCCGCCGCGCTGAGCCGCGCGGGCGGCTCGGCGATACGCGTCGGCCTGGTCGGCCGGCTCCACCAGCTCGGCGTACATGAGCCAGGCGCGGACGGCCCGCTCGTACTGCCCGGCGTACTCGAACGCGTGGGCGCGGAGCTCCGAGATCTCCGGGTCGCGGTTCGGGTCGCTCCCGTTCCGCTGCGCGAGGTCCAGGTAGCGCAGGGCCTCGGCCGGCTCGCCGGAGAGCGAGAGGGCCCGGCTGCGCACGATGTAGCGCCGGCGGCGCTCCGAGGGGGAGACGGCCTCGTCCTCGGTGGCGAGGACGTCGAGCTGCAGCAAGGCGCGCTCGGCGGCCTCGGCCTGCCGGGTGGGGTTCTCGGTGGAGTCCGCCACGTACGTCAGGGCGTTCGCGAGCAGCCGTCGGGCCAGGGCTCGGTCGCGGCGCGGGGCGCTGGTGATGAGCAGGCGCTCGAGGCAGGTCACCGACTCGCCCCAGGCCCCGGCCTCGCCGTAGGCGCGGCCGGCCTCGATGAGCGCGCGCGGCGCCAGGTCCGAGTCCGCGTGGTCCTCGGCCAGCTTCTCGAAGACGCCGGCGGCGACGAGCTCCTGCCCCGGCGCGTCCTTGAGCATGCGCGCCCGGTTCCAGTGGGCGCTCGGAGCGAGGACGCTCTCGGGGTGGGCGGCGATGGCGCGGAGGTACCAGGCCTCCGAGCGGACGAAGAGGTCCTGTCGGGTGGGGTACGGGCCGACGTCCTCGGAGACGACGATCGTGTTCCCCCGGAGCGTGGCCCGGAGCCCGACGGAGCCGGAGACCACCAGCAGGGCGTCGCGCAGGTCCGCGTCCTCGAGGAGGGCCGTGACCTCGGGGTCCCGGCTCAGGAGCTCGGCGCCCTCGACGGTGCGCCCGGCGGCCAGGGCGACCTTGGTGATCAGGCTCTTGAACGAGACCTGGCTGGCCTTGAGGTGGATCCGCGGGCCCTCGGCCCCGTCGACGACGGCGACCTCGGAGCGCGGGAGGGTCCGCGTCTGGGCGGGGGCGGGCGCGGCGGCGAGGACCGCCAGGGCGGCGAGGGCAGCGGCGAGCTGGAGGGGGCGGATCATCGGGCCTCCTCCGGCGCCACGGCGCTCCCCTGCTCGAAGTAGGTGAACGGGATGAGGTAGTCGATCTCCTCCCGGAGGCTGTTGGACAGCGGCACCCGGTCCCGGTTGGCGAGCACGAAGTTGAGGAGCATGCGCGCCTCCTCGGGCTGGCCCGCCTCCAGCAGCGCCTTGGCGCGGCCGACGGCGAGCTGGTGCGTGTTGTCGTACTCCAGCGGGTCCACGAGCGGTCCCCGGTCCTCGGGCTCCGCCTCGACCTCCTCGACCGGCTCCACCACGTGCTCCACGCCCGGCTCGACCCCGGTGGGGGCGGCGGCCTGCGCCTGGGAGGCCTGCTGGTCCAGCAGCACCTGGGCCATGAGCCCGGTGGCGTCGGCGATGGTCCGGTTGAAGCGGTCGCTGGCCTGCTGGGCCAGGAAGAAGATGCCGGTGTTGACGAGGAGGAAGCACCCGACGAGGGCGATCAGCGACCGGTTCCGCCCGCCGGCGCCGGCGCCGTCGTAGGGGAGGTCCTCGGGGAGCACCACCCGCGGGCCGCGGTCCACGAGGAGCGAGGGCACCTCGGAGGACGCCGCGCGGGAGGGCTCGGGCTGGCGGGAGGAGGGCGTGGCGGGCTCGAGCTCGACCTGCTCCTCCTCGGGCTCGGGCGCCTCGTCCTCGTCGCTGGAGGTGAAGACGGGGACCTCCTCCGCGGGCGCCGGGAGGTCCTCCGCGGCCGGCTGGACGCGGGGCGCGGCGGGCGCCGGCTCGGCGGCGCTCATGGCCGCGTCGAAGTCGAACAGGTCCGCCTCGAGGTCGTCGATGCCCGCGGGCAGCGGCGGGTTCGGGATCGGGTCGATCTCGAGCACCTCGCCGGGGAGCGGCCTGGAGGCCGCGGCGGTGGGGGCCGGCGCGGGAGCTTCCGCGGCCACCTCGGCCTCGGGCTCCTGCGGGGTGGCGAAGCCGAAGTCCTCGACGCCGTCGGCCTCGGGGAAGTCGAAGAGGTCGCGCCCCTCGTTCGGTTGATCGATGCTCATGGTCTTCTAGCTCCAGAGCGCCGCCTGGAGGGTGCGGCGCGGATCGGGTCCGACGAGCAGGCGGCCCGCCACCACGGCGAGGGCGGGGGAGAGGATCACCGGGGCGTCCGGCTCCTCCTCGAGCGTCGCGAGGAGCTCCTTCGAGGTCCCGGGCGCGAGGAAGTCGAGGTCGCTCAGGTCGATCTGGTGGGACTCGTCGAGCTCCAGCACGGTGATGCCGAAGTGGAGGCGGACGGAGGTCCCAGCGCCGAGCTCGGACGCGACCTGGAGGCCCTCGCAGAGCGCCTGGGCGCGGCCGAGGCCCGTGGAGGCGTCGACGGCGGCCTCGGCGAGGACCGCCGCGGTGTCGAAGCCGGGCCCGTCGTCGCAGACCTCGACCTCGAGCTCCCGCTCCGTGATGGTGGCGGTGATCTCGATGGTCGTGGCGCCCGCGACGACGCTGTTCTCGACGACCTCGGCGACGGCGGAGCCGATGCGGGCGCGCGCGGCCGGGGTCACGTCGCAGCGCATGGTCCAGCTCAGCAGGTCGCGGGCGGCGGCCTCGGCGGCGCGGGGGTGGGCGGCGAGGACGAGCTCGAGGCCCGCGCTCCCGTCGTCCTCCTGCGCGTCGACGCCACCGGGCGTCGGCTGCGCGACCTCGACCGCCTCGACCAGGCGCTCGGGCAGCAGCGGGCGCTCGAGCACGTCGTGGACGCCGAGCCGGACCGCGCGCCGGTAGTCCTCGTGGGTCGGGTCGACGCCCACCAGGACGACGTAGGGGTCGAGGCCCGCCGCGCGGACGCGCTCCACGAGCTCGAGCCCGTCGAGCGCGCCGGCGGGGCCACCGAACTCGGCGACCATCACGTCGCAGTCGGCCAGGGCCAGGGCCTCGGCGTAGGAGTTCGCCGTGGCGGTGTGGTGGTCCCGGGAGCCGAGGATGCTCGCGAACGCGTGGCCGACGGTGGCGTCGTTCATCGCGAGCAGGACCGTGAGGCTCCCGTTCAGGGTCAGCGCGGTGTCGGTCACGCGGCACCTCCCACGCGCTCGAGGCGCGGGCGAGCGGCCCGCAGCGAGGTCGCCTCGCCGTCGGTGCCGAGGGGGAGGGAGACCACGACGCAGCGGTGATCGCCGGCGTCGCGGAGGGAGATACGGCCGCCGAGGTCGACCAGGTCGCGCTGGAGGATCGACTCCGCGAGGTGCTGGGCCGGGTGGACCCGCTCGCCCGCGCCGGCGTTCACGAGGCTGATGGTCGCCCAGCGATCGTCGGCGTGGGTGTGGACCATGAGCTCGTCGTCGTCCCCGGTGAGGGTGTCGAGGGCGAGCTCGATGACGCGGGCGATCCCCTCGACGAGGAGCCGGCCGTCGGTGGTGACCGAGGAGTCGCCGTCCTCGATGACGAAGCGGCAGCGGCGCCGGTCCTCGCGGTCGAGCACGCTGGAGAGCCCGAAGGCGAGCTGCGAGAGCTTGCAGTGGGTCGGGCGCAGCTCGCGCGGCGCCGTCCAGCGGATCAGGTCGGCGGCCGCGCGCTCGGCGCGGACCAGCTCGGAGATGGCGCGGTCGGTGAAGGCCTCCTCGTCGGTGGCCAGCCCGGTGCCGCGGCGCCCCTCGAGGAGGAGCCGCAGGGCGCCCAGGGGCCAGCGGAGCTGCCGGCCCGCCTGGAGGGTGAGGGCGTCCCCGCCGCCGCGGCGGACGTGGAGCGCGGCCTCGGCCTGGCGGTGAGTTTGGTGCTGTCGATCCATGGGTCGTTCCACGGGCAGCGGCGCAAGACCGGTGCCAGGCGTGGTTGTCGACGGCGCCCGACCGATCCCTTGATGTCCCAGGCGGGGTTTTCCGGAAGGTTTTTCCGGGTCCAGAACCTCCTTCGGACCCCCTCTCACGGGCCCGAGAACGTCGATTTCAGCGACACGGTGTCGGTTTCCACGACACCACCCGGGCTCGCGGCTCCGGGGGCCGCCCGGCGGGCTCGGGCCCGTGTCGCGTCCCGCGACGGTGCACTCCCGAGCCGGCCCTGGCGGGGCCCCCGGCCGGGGGTCACTTTTTTTCCGCTGGCTCCTCCGATCCGGGCCGCGGGAGCGCGCGACCTGGTCACCGCGGAGCGCAGGGCGGGCCCGAAGGCGGGTCGCCGGAGCCCCGATCCGCCCCGGGGGCGGGTCACTCGGACGGGCCGCGGGACACGCGGGCCCGCTGCGGGCTGGCCCTCCGCTCCAGCGGGTCCATGGCTCAGAGGGGGCCCGTCGCTCAGGTGGGCCCGTCGCTCAGGTGGGCCCGTCGCTCAGGTGGGCGCTGCCACGCAGCTTGGCGCGTCCCTCGGTGCGCTCCCGCGAGGGGGCCTCAGCGCGCGCGCGGGCGAGGGGGAGGGGGCCTTCGCCCACGCCGCCCGCGCGGTCGGACGCCCTCAGGCCTCGATGTCGTAGGCCTCGAGCTTCTTGTAGAGGGTGGACCGGTGGATGCCCAGGGCGCGGGCCGCCCGGCCCTTGTTCCCGCTCGTGACGTCCAGCGCCCGGCGGATCATCGCGGCCTCCATGCGGTCCAGGGAGAGCTGGTCCTCGGGGAGCGTCTCCGGGGACCACCCCGACGCGTCGCTGACACCCGCCGCGCCCCCCTCCGCGAGGGAGATGGAGCGGGCGTCCACCTCGCCGCCGGAGGTGAGGATGGCCGCGCGCTCGATGGTGTTCCGGAGCTCGCGGATGTTGCCGGGCCACGCGTGGGCCTCCAGGCGGGCCAGCGCGCCGTCGCTGAAGCCGATGAAGGGTCGGCCCAGCTCCTCCGCGAACTGCCCGAGGAAGTGGGCGGCGAGGGAGGGGATGTCCTCCACTCGCGACCGCAGGGGGGGGACGACGATGGAGAACACGTTGAGGCGATAGAAGAGGTCCTCGCGGAACTCACCCTCCTCGACCATCCCGGCGAGGTCCCGGTTGGTGGAGGCGACCACGCGGGCGTCCATGGTGAGGTCCAGGGTGCCCCCGACCCGCCGGAAGGAGCGCTCCTGCAGGACCCGCAGCAGCTTGGCCTGCAGCGCGAGGTCCAGCTCACCCAGCTCGTCCAGGAAGAGGGTCCCCCCCTTGGCGGCCGTGATGAGGCCGTCCCGGCCCTTGGGGTCGCCGCCGGTGAAGGCGCCTGGCTCGTACCCGAAGAGCTCGGCCTCCAGGAGGCCCTCGGCGAGCGCCGCGCAGTTCAGCGCCACGAAGGGGCCCTCGGCGCGGTCGCTGCGCTCGTGGACCGCGCGGGCAACCAGCTCCTTGCCGACCCCCGACTCGCCGGTGATCAGGGCGGTGCTGCGCGGCGTGGCCGCCACGCGCTCCACGTGCTCGATGACCCGCTTGATCGCCGCGGAGTGGCCCACGATGGGCCCCGCGCGGAGCTGCGCGACCTCCTCCCGGAGCCGATCGCGCTCTTCCTTGATGCCCCGGG
>JASFWR010000321.1:0-4420 GCA_050049155.1 Planctomycetota bacterium
GAGGGGAGCGCAGGGCGTGGAGCGCGCCTCAGGCGCCTCTGCAGGGCCATCGGGGCCCCTCCGGCCGGTCCCGCGCGCGCAGGCCCTCCGCGCCCGTGCGACGCGCCGGCGGGCCGGACCGCGCTGGCTGAGCCGGGCTCACCGAGCAGGGCTCACCGAATCGGGCTCGCCAGGCCGGGCCGGGCGGACACCCGGTCGGTCCCCCTAGTACCGGGCCATGGACGGGTCCACGTCCCTGGCCCACCGCTCCACGCCGCCGGTGAGGTTGAGGAGGCGCTCGAACCCCACGCTCGCGAGGCCGGCGGCGGCGTTGGCGCTGCGGATCCCGTGGTGGCAGATGCACACCGTCTCCGCCTCGGGGTCCAGCTCGTGGTGGCGGACGCTCAGCTCCCCGAGGGGGATGTGCGTCACGCCGGGCAGCGCGCAGATCTCCAGCTCCTCCGGCTGCCGCACGTCGAGGAGGACGAGCTCGTCCCCCGCGTCGAGGCGGGCCTT
Source organism: Planctomycetota bacterium (assembly GCA_050049155.1). Taxonomy (GTDB): domain Bacteria; phylum Planctomycetota; class UBA1135; order UBA1135; genus Saltatorellus. Next base: position 496 of record JASFWR010000321.1, read on the forward strand.
CAGGTCCGCGGCGGAGATGGGTTCGATGCTCCCGTCCATGGTGGCTCGCGTCCCCGTCGGACCCGTCAGTCGAAGGCGAGCGCGGGGCGGTCGAGGCCCGCGGGCACCGGCGCGCCTAGGCGCGACAGCACCGTGGGCGCGATGTCCATCACGGAGAACGTCCCGTCCTCGCTGGAGACCTTCCGGTTGCAGAAGAAGATCCCCGTCACCACGTTCGGGTCGTTGGACGCGTGGTCCCCCGACCAGAGGTTGGAGTTGTCGCTGTAGACCGGCTTGGGGACGACCTTCTCCGACTCGTCGCGGGTGACCGGGAGCCCGCCGCCCACCGTGGACCAGGACACGCGGTAGTACTCCGCGAAGCCGAGCATGAGGTCGGAGCATGGGTAGTCACGCGCCCCCCACTCCACCGGGCCCTGGTAGACGTCCTGGATGATCGTGGCGCTGGACCCGACCTTGCGGCCCTCGTCCTCGGCGGCGAGGAAGCGCTCCTGGATGGCCTCGAGCACGCCGCGGGCGTCGTCGCGACTCACGATCCCCTGGGGCTCGCGGCCCTCGAGGTTGAGGAAGACCATGCCGAGCCCGAGGCTGTAGGCCTGGGTCTTGGACCAGTCGATGGCGGAGAAGCCGCCCGCGGTGCTGTCCAGCCCCTCCTTCAGGGTCAGGAAGCCCTCGCTCGCCAGCCAGTTGTTCACGTGCATGCCGCGGCGGTAGCTGGTGAAGCCGTGGTCGGCGCAGAGCATGAGGGTGTCGTCGTCACGCAGGGCGTCCATGGCCTCGCCGACGATGCTGTCCATCTGGCGGTAGATGGCGGGGATCGCGTCCCGGAGCTCGATCTCCTCGCCGAAGAACGTGACCTTGCGGCCCGCCTCCTCGGCGTCGTGCATGGGGTGCTCGGGGTCGTAGTACCGGTACATCATGTGCTGCACGCGGTCCGTGGTGCTGAAGACCGAGTAGAGCACGCGCCAGTCCTCGTCCTCGAGCATCCGCTGCATGAGCTTGCGGCGGAAGGTCATGGTGAACTCCACGTCCTCGAGGAAGACCGCCGGGTCGAGGAGCTCGTCCTTGATCTGGTTGGTCATGCAGCCCCAGCCGAGGGTCTCGAAGGTCGAGCCGATGCCCTGGGCGAGCTCCGCGGAGAACCCGAGCGGGCTGCTGGTGGGCTGCCAGAAGGACGGGTTGGCCGGGTCGTACTGGAGCGTGTCGATGTAGATCTCGAAGGGGTCCGTCCCGAGGATGCGGGCGCGGGTCACGGCCGGCACGGACACGAGCGGGCTCAGCTCGAACTCCAGCTGGAAGAAGTCGCTCCAGCCGTCGGCGGTGAGCGTCTGCGTCTGCGAGCCGATCGTCACGTCCCAGGTGCCTTCCTCGGCGCCCACGGCCACCTTCATCGGGACGGAGGCGCGGTGCTTGTACTCCTTGCCGGGCCGGCCCGGGATCTGCCCCATCTCGGCGTAGGTCTTCTCGAGGTCCTCCTGCTCGTCCGCGAGGGCGCGGCTCGTCTTGTAGTCCTGGGCCGCCGCGATCGCCTCCTCCAGCTCCGCGAGGCGCTGGCCGATGCGGTCCATCTCCACGAAGTTCAGGGGCCCGTAGATGGAGGTGTCGATGGCGCGGGCGCCGCCGTCCTTGGGCTTCTTGAAGTCGACCCGGTAGATGATCCCCGTGCCGGAGTTCGAGGAGGTCGAGTCGCCCTTGGGCGCGCGGCCGGAGGCGAGGGTGTCCGTGGTGTAGATGAACCAGTCGCCGTTGTAGGACGTGCGCACGTCCGGGAGCCCGAGCCCGTAGAGGGTCCGGGCGCCCTCGGCGCCGGGCCGGTCGAACGCGAGGGGCGCCTGGAGCGCCACGGAGGGGTAGCCCGCCCGGGCGGCCTCGACCCAGAAGCCGTCCATCTGGACCTTGTTCGCGACCACGCCAGTGATCCGCTCGGGCAGGCCGCCGCCCGCCGTGCGGGTCGCGAAGCCCGCCGCGCCGCCGAGGAGCACCCCGAGCAGGAGCGACACCAGGGCGTTGGCCTTGAGCATGACCTTCAGCAGCACGAAGGCCAGCAGGAACACGGCGCCCCCGATCAGCGTCGAGCGGTCCTCACCCCCGAGGGCCGCCTGGGCGCCGGTCGCCTCCATGTCGGACACCGCGCGGGTCTCCGCCTCCACGTGGGCGAAGCCAGGAGAGATGCTCCCCCCGTCGCTGATGTTGCGCTTGATGAAGCTCGGGACCCCGTTCTTGAGCGGGTTGGCGCCCGTGTTGATGGCCGCCCAGCCCGCGGCGGACTCGGCGGGGTCGGTGGAGACCAGCGGCCCGGCCGCCCCCTCGCTCCGCAGGCGCGCCAGGTTCGGCAGCTCGCCGCTGTCCATCATCCGCTCGGTGGTGCGCCAGTCGGCGCCGTCGAAGCCGAGCACGAGCACGCGGCCGTCCGAGGACGGGGCAGGCTCGCCGGCCGCGGCGGGGGCCATGAGCCCGGAGAGCGCGGCGAGGGTCAGGAGGGCGGGGCGGACGGCCGCCGCGGGGAGGTCGAGGTGGAACATGTTCGGAGGGGGTGGGGCGCCCGGGAACGACGCGCGCTCGAGGAGGTCCGAGGCTAGGCTGTGGGCCGGCGGAGGCAGGCCTGCGCCGCCGGAAGGACCATGCTGAGGACAGGGAGGACCATGCTGAGAACGATGTCGGCCGGGAAGCGTACGGGCCATGAGGCCTTCTGTGGGCGTTCTGCCGCCCTGGCGGCTCGCCGTTCTCAGCCCGGGCGGGGGCCGCGCGCCGGCGCCGGAGCCGCCCTGCTGCTGGGCATGGTCGCCCTGATGATGCTCCTCGGCGTCGTGGCGTGGATGACCCTCGGCTCGGGCGACCGGAGCGAGGAATTCGGATTCGCGAACCGCTCGGGGGCCGAGGCCTCGGGGACGGAGGACCTCCCGCAGGTGACCGTCGCCGAGGGGCCGCGGGCCGTCTCCGGGCTCCAGGCCGGTCCGGCGGGCGAGTATGCGTCGATGGGTCGCGTCTTCGACGGGACCGGCATGATCCTGGGCGAGGTCCAGGTGGACGCCGGCGTCCCCTACCCCGAGCGGTGGACCCTGATCCTCGAGCCCTCGAAGGTGGCGCCCGGCCGGGACAAGGCGGTGACCCGTCGGATCGAGTCCGAACCCGGCCAGCGCGACTTCGAGCTCCGCGACCTCCCCATGGCCTCCTACCGGATCCGCGTCGAGGCCGAGGGGCTGGCCGCCTCCCCACAGGAGGTCGCCCTCTTCAAGGTCGAGGGGTACGAGCACATGCCCGGCGTGAACGTGGTGCACGCCACCCTGCGCCTGGTCCCCATCGCCAGCGTGCAGGGCAGCGTGCGGCAGGCGAGCGGCGACATGGCCCCCGGCATGCCCGTGTTCCTCGTGGACCGGACGCAGCCCAACGGCACCCGCCTCGAGGCGGTCACGGACGGCGGCGGCGGCTTCCGCTTCGCGGGCGTCCCCAGCGGCGCCTGGCTCCTGCGGGTCGGTCACCCGGTGCTCTCCATGGTCACGCCGCTGCCGATCACCGTCGGGCTGACGTCCGTGGCCGTGGACGAGGTGCAGCTGCCGCCGCTCGCGACCCTGGAGATCGAGGCGACGGACGAGTACGGGCGCCCCTACCCCGGGGTCGAGGTGGTGGGCTACCTGCGCGGGACGGGGACGGGGTCCTTCCGCGAGACCACGGACGCCTTCGGGCGCGTGAAGGTCCCCTACCTGTCCCCAGGCCCCTGGCGGGTCAACGCCACCCACGCCGAGGAGGGCCGCCGCAGCCGTATGGACCTCACCCTCGCGGGCGGGGACGAGGTCCTCCGCGAGATGAACATGCGCTGAGGTCTCGCGCGAGGGGCGCCGTCAGCGCCGGCGCGGCCGCGCTCCGAGGACCCGCGGCGGTGCGGCCACCCGGGGCTCGAGCACCCGCGGCTCGCACAGCCGGGGCCGGG
>JASFWR010000322.1:0-4396 GCA_050049155.1 Planctomycetota bacterium
GGCCGCGCGTGAGGCTCTCGCCGAGGAGCGGACGACCGCGGCCCGGGAGCGGGCGGCCTTCGAGGCGCGGCTCGAGGCCCTCGGCGCGGAGCGCTCACAGGATCACGCGGCGCGCAGCGCGGAGATAGCGGCGCTTCGGAGCGAACTCAGCGAGCTCATGGAGCAGGGCCGCGCCGCCCAGGCCGCGAGCATGAGCGCCCTCGGCCAGGCCCAGGCCGAGCTCGAGGAGCTGCGCCGCGCGGAGCCCGTGGAGGTCTGGGCGCCCGTGGAGCTCCCTGGCCGGAACGGGCGAGGGCGCGAGTCCTGGTGGACCCGCGCCCTGCGCGCGGCGAGCGGACTCTGAGCCGGGGGTCGCGCTTCGCCGTGGGCCGACCCGGCCGGTCAGGCTCGGCTCAGGGGAGGAACGTCACCGACACGCCGTCGGTGGTGTTCGACGTGGCCACGCCGCCGCTGGCGTCGCGGAACCAGTACTGGAAGTTCCAGGTCTCACCCGCGTTGATCGTCGCCCCGGGCGGGAGGCCGTTGAAGGGGACGCCGAAGTTGACGGTGCCGGTGAACCCGGAGCTCTGGATGAAGTTCGACAGGCGGAAGATGCCGCCGCCGAGGCAGAGGTTGCCCTGGCCGCCGCCGAGCCCGGTGGAGAAGCCCTGGGTCTCGGAGAAGATGAAGTAGCCCAAGGACAGGGGCGGGAGGTTGGCGGCGTCGAGGGTGAGGTTCCCGTCGAAGATGCTCTGGGAGCCGCTGGCCTGGATCGTGCCCGCGGCGCCGCTGGAGTTCGGGACGGAGGAGCAGTAGCTCGACGGCGTCGGGGCCGTGTAGTCCGCGCGGAAGGTGCCCTGGACGGTGAAGTCGGCGGTGATGCCGGAGCCCGGGTCGGAGAGCGGGAAGGTGAGCTGGAGCGGGGCGTCCAGGGTCAGGGTGTTGCCGCTCTGGGAGATCGTGCCGCCGAAGGGCTGGGGCGGGCTCTGCAGGCCCGTGAGGTCGCCGACGGAGGGCGCGCTCCCGAGGGGCGTGACGGTGGAGGTCCCGCTGACCGCCGTGGAGATCACGTTGACGGTGAAGGTGCCGGCGTTCACAGAGCCGACGTCCGACTCCAGCTCGAGCCGGAGCCCGCTGATCTGGATGGTCGCGAGCGGCGGGAGGAAGGGGACGGGGTTCGGGATCTCCGCGTTGAGGTCGGGCGTGACCAGGGCGCTCTCGCCCGGGGTGAGCTGGATGGAGCCGATGGGGAACCCGCCGGTGGTCAGCTGCACGTTGGCGGCGCCGGCCAGGGAGAAGTTCGGCGGCATGCCGACGATCTGCCCGATGGAGGTGGTGCCGGAGTAGGTGAACTGCGAGGCCGCCTGGTCGATCGTGAACGTCACCGGGGACTGGGCGAGGCTCACGGTGGCGAGGGTGGCGGAGAGGAAGCTGAACGCGATGGGTCGTCTCATGGAGCTCTTGGGAGGGTGCTGGACGGACTCAATCCTGCCCGGCTCGGGGGCATTTCGCCACGGCGCGGTGGAGGGGGATCCCCGCGGGCTGGCGGCGCGGCCGCGCAGCGTGTACACCAGCCCCCATGACCCAGGGAGAGACAGGGGCCGCGGGGGAGTCGCCCGGGAGGGGCTTCAGGACCCACGGCGACGCCCCGGCGCCGTCCTCCTGGGACCCGGACCGCTGGTGGTCCTTCGGCGAGGCCGCGGATCGGGCGGGCGTCACCCACCGGACCCTGCAGTCCTGGGCGGAGCGCGGGGACCTGATGGTCCGAACCGCCTGGCGAGAAGGGATCGAGGTGCGGCTGGTGCGGGCGGGCGACGTGGCGCGCCTCGCGCCGGACGTGGCCCGGGACCAGGGCGAGGTGACCTCCCTCGAGGAGCGCGCCCTGTTCACCGGTCCCCGCCGCTCGGCCCTGGGCGCCGGCGCGGCGGTGCCGCCTCTGCCCGCGGAGGGGGACGAGCCCGAGCGCTACGAGGACGACCGCGACGCCTGGCGCCGCACCGCGGAGCTCGAGATCCAGCGGCTCCGGGAGGACCTCGCCGCGGCGCGGGCCGCCCGCACCGTCGGGCGTGGGCCCGCCGTCCCGCCGCCGGCGGCGGCCATGGACCTGTGGTCCGTGGAGGGCGGCACCGATGGCGCCGGGCCGGCCGTCGGCAAGCGCGGCGGGCCGTCCTGGCCCATGGCCCTCGCGGCGGGCCTGCTCCTGGGGGTGGCCCTCGGCGTCTCCCTGGACCGCGTCTCCCTGGACCGCGGGGCCCCGGACGGCGACAGGCGCGGCGACACCGCCACGTCGCCGCGGGACGCCGTTCCCTCGAGCTCGACCCTGGCCGCTGCCGGCGGCGCCGAGGCCGTCCTCGCCGGCCCCGCCCTGGCCGGGGAGGCTGAGCCGTCCGAGCGCCTCACGGACGACCCGGCGGCGGTGGCGGCGCCTTCGAGCGGGGCGGAGTCCGGCGCAGCCGACCCCGACCCCGACCCGGGCCCGACCGACGTCGACCCGGCGCGACCCGTCGCGTCGGACCCGCCGGAGGCGAGCGCGGGGCCCGCGCGCCTCCGCGCGCGCCTGCCGCTCTCCATGGGCGACCTGCCCGGGCGAAGGGCCGGGGCCCTGGACGGGGTCACCCGCTGCGCCTTCGGCGCGCCCGAGCTCTCCGCCTCCGAGGCCCGCGGGGTCCTGGGACCGTGCTACGGCACGGCCGGCCCGGAGGGCGACGGGGTCCTGGCCACGGACCGGGTCGGCGGCGTGCCCTGCTGCAAGCACCACGCCGCGGTCCAGCGGCTGAGGGGCGTGGCGGGGGACCCGCGGGCCCTGGAGGTGGCGACCCGCGAGGCCGAGCAGGCGCGGCGGGACGGGCTGGTGCCGCCCATGCTCGAGCTCCGCGCGGAGCGCGCGGCGGCGCCGCTCGTCCGGCATCTCCTCGGCGGCTGGCGGTCGTCGGGGCTCGACGGGTGGTCCGAGGGTCGGGAGCACCGCTGGGCCGAGGCGCCCCGGGGCGACGACGGGGCCCGGCGCCTTGAGCTGACCTCCTGGGTCGAGCGCGGAGAGGACGGGGTGGACGCCCGCTACCGGCTGACGATCGAGCTCTCGGGCGGGCCTGGCGGCGACCGGGCGCTCAGCTTCCAGTGGCTCGACTGAACGAGTCGAGCCGCGACCCGGACGCCGGACCGAGCTCGGCCTCGAGGTGGCGCCATGGGCTCGCGTGGGCGCTCGCGCTCCTCGGGCTGGCGACGTTCGAGCTCGGCCAGCGCGCGCGCGCGGCGGCGACGCCGCCGGGGCTCGCGCCGGTGGAGCTGACCCTCGACGAGGCGGGCCCCATCCAGGGCGCTCCTCGTGATCCTTCACAGCGCGCTCCGCGGGCCGCGGAGCACCGATCCCCGCCCCTGTCCCGGCCGCTGGAGCACCCGGCGCGCGCCGGGCGCGGGGCGCGCGCCATCGGGGTGGGGTTGGCCGCCCTCGCGCTCGCGCTGGCGTTGGGCTCGGGCCTCGAGCGATCCACCGGTGCGGGGCCGCGCGAGGCCGAGGGGCCGGCCGGGCTCGGCCGCGCTCGCCGGGCGGCGCGGCTCCTCTGGGTCGCGCCCGGGGCCCTGGGGGTCTGGAGGCTCCAGGGCGTCGCCTCCACCGGCGAGGGCGCCGCAGGTGAGGCCGCGCTGCTCGTGCTGCTCAGCCTCTGCCTGCTGGCCGCCTGGCGGCAGTGACCGGCGGCGCCGGGATCAGGCCGCCTCGCGGCGGGCCTGGCCGGCGGTGCCCACGGCGAGGGCCGCGCCGAGCAGGGCGAAGGAGGTGATGAGGGGCCAGGCGTCGGCGGGCTCCGAGAACGGCGGCAGGAGGGCGACCGCCACCGCCAGGGGCACCTTGAGGTTGTTCATGACCGAGAGCGCGCCCACGCTCACCTGGGTCGCGCCGCGGTTCCACAGGTAGAACGCTACGCCAGAGGGCACGAGGCCCAGGTAGGCGATGACGCCGAGCTCGCTGGAGGAGAGGTCGAGGGCCGAGCGCTCGACGGTCCCGAGGGCGATGGGCAGCGCCACGAGGAAGCCCCCCAGGAACAGCCAGCCGAAGCGCCCGGGGGTGGCGGTGGCGGGGGTCTCCAGCTTCCGGTAGAGGACCTGGCCCGCGGCCCACGCGAGGTTGGCCCCCTGCACGAGCCCCACGCCCTTCCAGAAGCCAGCGGCGTCGCGGTCCGCGCCGAGTCCGTCCATGCGCAGGACGAAGGCGGCGCCCACGGCGAGGGCGGCGGCGCCCCAGACCCGCGCGGACGGGTGCCTCGCGACGTACCCCTCCATGAAGACCACGAGGAGGGGCGTCGTGATCGTGAGCAGCGCGACCTGGTGCCCGGCGAGGTACCCGTAGGCGCGGTGCACCAGGAAGTACATGACCCCGAACTGCAGGGCGCCGACGAGGGCGAGCTGGACCGCCCGGCCC
>JASFWR010000323.1:0-4391 GCA_050049155.1 Planctomycetota bacterium
ACGTCGAGCTGGTCATCCCCGGCGTGCAGGCCACGTCGCGGGACCTGGGCGAGCTCGAGGGCGCCATCACCGCGGGCCTGTTCTTCTACAACCTCTACCGCCAGGAGGGCTTCTCCCTCTCGGTGCTCGGCAACGACGCGATGCTCGAGTTCGCCAGCACCCTCGTGGACGCCGGCGGCTTCATCGGGGGCGACCTCGGCAAGGGCGAGGCCCGCTGGTTCGCCACCGAGGCCGAGATGCGCGAGGCCGTGAAGGCGCGCCGCCTCCAGCGCGAGAGCGTGACCTTCGCCCTGGACCTCGCGAAGCAGATCGCCAGCGACAACCCGGGCACCGAGGCCGCGCGCAAGGGCGGCGAGCTCATCGCCTCCATCAACGAGCGCCCCGGCATCGAGATCCCGCCGGCGCAGCTGCTCCAGGCCGCCGACGCCAAGCGCGCCGGTGAGAACTACGACGAGGCCCTCGCGGGGTACCGCGAGCTCCTCACCCGCCTCGACGCCCTCGACCCGGCCGACCGCGTCGAGTTCGGCGCCAAGACCTACAACGGCCTCGGCCTGACGCTCCGCCGGCAGGACCGCCAGCTGGAGGCGGCCATGGCCTTCCGCGAGGCGCTGCTGAACTGGCGCGACGACGAGTACAACCGCTCCAACGCGCGCGGCTACCAGGCGACCATCAAGGCCTGGGCCCGCGGGCTCGGCGTCGACAAGCAGGACGACGTCGCGGGGATGATCCGGGAGGCCGAGAACTTCGTCATCCAGTTCGACGAGGAGGGCTCCGCCGACGAGATCATCTTCAACCGCGGCGAGAAGCGCCGCAGCGACCGCGACTGGGCCGGCGCCATCGCCGAGTACGAGCAGATCAAGCCCGAGGACGGCTTCTACGAGCTCGCCCAGATCCAGATCGGCCTCTGCCGCCTCTCGGACAAGGACCTGATGGGCGCCCGGTCGGCCTTCGACGGCTACCTGACCGGGCGGGCCCAGGACCCGAAGTACACCCCCACGAGCCCCCTCGAGGAGGCCCGCCGCGCCCAGGCGCTCTCCCGCGCCGAGTTCTACCGCGCGTACATCGACCACGTGATCGCCAACGGGCGCTACAAGAAGTCCGAGGGCTCCGACGACAGCGGCTTCGCCAAGGTCATCGACGAGCTCAAGGACTACTCGACGACCTACGGCAACGCCGGCAAGTTCGTCATCCGCGCCCAGGCCATGCTCGCGGACTCCTACGCCAAGTCCGGGGACGCCGCCTCCGCCGCCGCGATCGTGGCCGGCATGGTGGAGTCGAGCCCGGACGCGCCGGAGACCGCCAGCGCCTCCATCGACCTCTACCTGGCGCTCAACGCCCGCCGCGACCGCATGGCCAACGGCGGCGCGGACGACCCCGCCGCCTACGCCGCCATCACCCGCGACATGGCGAGCGCCCTCAAGGTGGCGAACGGCATCACGCCGAGCCCGGAGTTCAAGAACCTCCGCGCCGAGAGCAAGCTCTGGCTCGAGCTCTCCGAGTGGGCCGACGCCAAGGACCCCCTGGAGCGCATCGCCTCCCGCTTCGCCGGCGACGAGAACTACGGCAAGACCGTGATCAACCAGGTCACGCCGGACCTGGCGGAGTGCCTGGTGGAGCTCGGTGAGGTGGTCGCGGCCAAGGACCTGCTCGCCCCCCTGGTGGTGGGTGACGGCGCCCCGCTCAAGTCCCGCCGTCCCACGCTCCTGCTGGCCAAGGCCATGCTCGGCACCGTGACCGGGAACAGCGGCCGCGTGAGCGCGACCCCCGGCGCCGGCGGGGACGACGCCGAGTTCGAGTTCATCACCGGCCGCCTGAACTCCTTCGCCATGTCCGGCGACAAGTGGGTCGCCTGCGACTGGTACGAGTCGAAGTTCCTGTCGATCTACGCCTACCACGTGTGGGGCAAGCAGGACGACCGCAAGCTCGCCAGCGCGAAGCGGATCATGGACGACGTCGTCCTCTTCCTCGACAACGACCTCCAGTTCAGCCTCGTCGACGAGTACTGCTCGAGCGAGGAGACCGAGGCGGTCATGCGCGCGCGGCTCGGACAGGGCGCGCTCGCCGCTCGTTACCGCTGGCTGTACGAGCAGACCCGCTGATCGCCCCGCGCCCCTCCGAACGAAGACCCCCGAAACGCCCGGTCTCCCCCCAGTGATGAACGTCGCAACGTCCAACCTCCTCCCCGCCGTCCGCCGCTTCGCCCCCGCGCTGGCGGGCGCCATCGCGCTCCTCGCCGCCCCGGCCCTGGCCCAGTCCAAGCCCGACCAGGTCTTCCGGCTCAACCCGCGGACCAACAAGGCCACCTCGGTGACGGGCACCGTGATCTCCGACGGCCTCGGCAAGGTCGAGGTGACCCGCCGGGACGGCCGCGAGATCTCCATCGACGCGTCCGAGGTCATCGAGATCGCCTGGGGCAGCGGCTCCACCTCGTTCACGGACGGCAAGACCTACGCCGGCCGCGGCGCCTGGGAGGAGGCCGTGAAGAGCTTCCAGGCCGCCGCCGGGGACTCGGAAGTCCGTGACCCGCTGCGGGCCGAGGCCCGCGTGCAGGCCGCGTCGGCGCTGATGGCCCTGGCCGCCACCGACGCCACCCGCTTCGGCGACGTGGCCAGCGAGTGCGACCGCTTCCTCGCGGACTTCGCGGAGTCGCGCCAGGTCCCCGCCATGCGCGCCATGAAGGCCCGCGCCATGTGGCTCAACGGCGACGCCGCCGGCGCCCGGGACGCCTACCGCGCCCTCCACGACACCGGCAAGGGCGGCGCCGACGGGTACTCCCCCATGGTGACCGCGGACGCCGCCCTCCAGGGGGCCTACGCCGCCCTGGGCGCCGGCGACAACGTCGGGGCCCGTGAGCTCTTCGACCTCGCGGCCGCCGCCTTCGGCGCCGTGGAGTCCGAGGACAGCGCGGTGGCCGCGGAGGCCGCCGCGGGCGCCGAGGTGGCCGGCATGGGCACCGCCATCACCCAGGCCGCCTCGGGCGACGCCAAGAGCGCCCGCCGGGCCTTCGAGTCCGCGGCCAAGGACAGCAAGACGTCCGCCGGCGTGGCCGCGGCGCGCCTCGGGCTGGGCCACGCCTGGCTCGCCGAGGGCGACCCCCGCAAGGCGCAGTTCGAGTACGCCTGGGTGGCGGGCCTCGACCACACCTCGGCGGACCGACGCGCCGAGGCCCTCGTGGGCCTCGCCGAGGCCAGCCTCGCGGCCGGCGAGGCCGGCGACGCGGCGGCCGCCAAGACGGCCCTCCGACGGGTCACGTCCCAGTACGGAGCCACCCCCTCGGCCCGCAAGGCGGCGCAACTTCTCGAATCGTTGTAAAACATCACGGTTGCCGCCCGCCCCACGGGCGGTAGGTTCTCTGCTGCGAACGCGCGCCGCCCCCGGCGCCCGACCCGAAAGATCTCGGGCTCCGCGTGCCCCCGGGCGAGCGGTTCCCGTCCGACCAGGACCCGATCCCTCCGTCCGTCCAGGACCCGATCCCGACTGGTCCCCTCACTCCCAGTTCCAACTCATCCCCCCTCACCTCCCGGACGGCCCCCGCGGCCGATCGACCGGCGCGGTGAGACCACGGTCCCTCGGCGCCGGCCCGCTCCCCTCCGGAGTCCACCCGGCGCCCGATACGCCCCCCCAGCCATCCCAATGAACGCGAACTCCATCCTCGCTCGACTGGCGCCCGTCGCCACCGCAGGCCTCGTCTTCGTCGCGACGACGACCCCGGCCCTGGCGCAAACCACCAGCGCCGGCGACGTCTTCAAGAAGTCCGGCATCGTCGGGCTCGCCATCATGGGCCTCTCGGTCGTCGCGCTCGCGGTGATCATCCAGAACATCGTGTCGCTCAAGCGCGACAAGCTCGCACCGCCGGAGCTCATCGACGAGATCGAGGTCCTCTTCAACGACGAGAAGTTCCAGGAGGCCATGGACCTCTGCGAGGAGGAGGAGACCTACTTCACCCGCGTCTGCGGCGCCGGCATCGCCAAGATCGGCCAGCCCTTCGAGGTCATCGAGAAGTCCCTCGAGGAGATGGGCGACGAGGAGTCGATCAAGCTCCACCAGCAGATCGGCTGGCTCTCCCTCATCGCCAACGTGGCGCCGATGATGGGCCTGCTCGGCACCGTGATGGGCATGGTCACGGCGTTCAACGAGATCGCCGCGTCCCAGGGTCAGGCCAACCCGGCCGACCTCGCCTCCGGTATCTCCCAGGCGCTGCTCACCACCATGCTCGGCCTGATCGTCGCCATCCCCGTGACGGCGGCCTTCGCCTTCCTCCGCAACCGCCTGATCAAGACGATCATCGAGACGGGCGCCATCGTCGAGGACCTCTTCGAGCGCTTCCGCCCGCAGTCCTGAGGCTGCCCGCCGCCCGGGGCCCGCTCTCGAGAGGGCCCCGCGGCGCCGAC
>JASFWR010000324.1:0-4389 GCA_050049155.1 Planctomycetota bacterium
TGCGCGAGGAGGGGCTGGGGGAACACGGCCCGCCCGTCCGCGGAGCCGCCTCGCCTCTCGTCGGACCGGACCGGCGTCCGGTCGAGGCGCTCCCGCAGGGGGGCCCGGTCGACGCCGCGTCCGCTCTTGGTCGCCCTGTCGCGCGTCGAACGTCTCCGGTGACGCCCGCGCATCCCGGCCCGCCGGATCAGAGCTCAGGTGGGGCTCAGGCGCGGCTGGCCACGAGCACGATCTGCTCGCGGTCGGAGACCATCACCCCACCGGGGGGCTCCACGGTCACCGCGAAGATGCTGGCGCCGTTGACCTCGAGCTGGGCGTCGATCGGGATCACCACCTCGCCCTCGGCCGTGACGTCGAACACCCCCCCGCTCACGGGGTGGGCCTCCTTCGACGGGTCGTCCCCGCGGAAGATCCAGAGCTGGTACTGCGAGCGGGTCGGGTCGTTCACCTCCAGCCCGTCGATCCGCATGTACCCCTCGTTGCGAGCGTCGCTCCACGCCACGTCACCGGCGACGCCCTCCGTGCTCCACTCGAGCACCTGGACGTCGGGCACGGTCGCGATCAGCTCCGCGCGGCGGTCGCCCGCGGGGCCGGCGCCCATCTCCGCCTCGAGCGCGGTCATGCGCCCGAAGGTGAACAGCGTCGCGACGAGGAGGGCCGCGGCCGCCAGCCAGCCGCCGAGGGCCGCGGGACGGCCGCCGGTGGCGGGCGCGGCGGGGCGCTCGGGTGCGCTCCGCGGCGACGGCGGCGCCGCCTCCATCCGCTCCCGCTGCGGGACGTCCCGGAGCGTGTCGTGCCAGTGGGCCCCACGGGCACGATCGGCCTCCTGAGCCGCCGCGGCGCGGTGCGCGAGGATCGACTCGATCCGGCCCGAGGCGCCCTCGGGCTCGTCGACCTCCAGGTGTCGCCCCATGGCGGTGAACAGGGCGCCCGCGGCCTGCTCGAGGACGCGCACGCGCTTCTCGTCCACCATGGCGCGCTGTCGGGGCGTGAGCACGCCGAGGCCCTCGAGGGCGGCGATGGCCGCAAGCTCCTCGCGCTCCTCGGCGTCACGCGGGTCCCTGCCAGGGGCGACCATCATGAGAGGTCCTCCCCGGCACCACGCCGCGCCTTGAGCTTCTCCGAGACCTCCGCGAGGCCCCGGCGGATGTGGCTCTTGACCGTCCCGAGGGGGATCCCCGTGTCCGCCGCGATCTCCCGATGCGTGAGCCCCTGGACCACGGACATCTCGAGCACCCTGCGACGGTCCCCCGAGAGCTGCGCGACGGCCTCTCGGGCCTGCTCGGCCTCGTCGTCCAGCTCCACCTGCCGCAGGCCCTCGTCCTCGGCGCCGGGGGCGAGCTCCTCCTCGAGGGGCTCGGGGTCCACGCGGCGACCCGCCCGACGCCGTCGATCGATGACCCGTCGGCGCGCGATGGTCGCGATGAAGGTCGCCTCGGAGGCGACGGCCGGGTCGTAACGCCCGGCGCTCCGCCAGACATCGACGAAGATGTCCTGCACCACGTCCTCCACCTCGTGCGGGTCCTTGGACAGGCTCGAGGACAGCGACCAGACGAGGGCCGAGTACCGCGACAGGACGTCGCGCACCGCCGTCGGGTCGCCCTCGGCGACCCTGGCGAGGAGCGAGGTTTCCTGTGCGGAGCGGGGGTTCATGAAGAACGCGCCAGCGCACTCGGTGCGCTGATCGGTCGCGCCCATGGTAGCGCCGGGGCCCCTCAACTCGATGGCTTTGGGCGAATCGCCCCCGGAATCCGCCTTCCCTGAACCCCTCCTCTTTCGGGCGAGAGCGCGTCCTCGGCGGGTCTGCCGACCGCCCTCGCCATCCCCTTCCCGCGGGGCACGCGCAGGCTGTGAGGAGAGGTCGACCATGGTCGGGGGACGGCTTGTCGGGGAGCGATCGCTCCCGGGAAGGGGTCGCGGCCGCGGGGCGCGGACACGGGTGAGGTGGCGGACTTGGATCCAGAGCCCCCGGTGGGAGGCGGCCCGATCTGCTCCGCATTTCGGACCACGAGGGGCGGATCCTCCCCTCGGGATGCGAATCGCGGGGCGCTCTCGAAGCGATGCACCCAACTTCGTTCTCGACCCCCTGACGCAGGGTCGAGGACGCGCGCGGCGTGTGGGGCCCCCGCCGGGCCCCCGTCCGGTACCTCTCCCGGGCCGTCCCGGTCGTTGACCCCACCGGCCCCGCCAGGGGCCCCTGGAAGCGCCCCAGGGAGCGGTCGTCTCGTCCGGGGACCGCGGTCCCCGCCGCTGTCGGATTCGACCGGCCGGCTTCGGATCGGAGTCCGCGGATTCCGACATCGAGACCATGTCCATGCCTGCCATCGCCATGCTCGTCAGCCTCGGCTCCGCCGTGGCCGGCGCCCTGCTCGCCTTCGCCGTCGCCGAACACCGGAACCGCCGGGAGCGCGCGGCCCTCGCCCGTGAGATGACCCGCCAGGTCCGGGAGCGGTACGACGTCTACGTCAAGATGGAGGGCCGGGTGCAGCGCGTCATCAACGAGTTCGACCGCTCGGAGACGGCCCTGCGCACGCGCCTGAGCGAGCAGACCCGGCAGATGCGCCGCCTCCAGAAGGCGCTGGACGCCCACGAGGGCATCTCCACCAAGTTCGCCGAGAAGGCCCCGGTGGAGTCCCCCGAGTTCCCGCTCGAGGACACCGGCCCCCGGGAGGTCGCCGCCTTCCAGGACGAGGTCGCCGCCTGGCGCGAGCGGATCCACGAGGCCACGCGGGAGAAGGAGGTCGAGCTCGAGCGGCAGACCTCCGTCATCGACGAGCTGACCGCCCGCATCGAGTCCCTCCGCCCGCTCGAGGGGCAGCTCGGGGAGACCTCGAACCGCCTCGACGCCTCCAAGGACGAGGCGCGCAAGCTGCGGAACGACCTCGCCGACGCCGAGCAGCAGCTCGAGGAGCTCCAGGAGCAGCTCGACGGCACCCTCGCCCAGCTGGGCGACGCCACCGGGCGCGCCGACGAGCAGCGAGGCGAGATGGACGCCCTGCGCTCGGAGCACGAGGACACCCTGGCCCAGCTCGAGGACGCCCGGGCCGAGTCCGAGAAGGCCACCGCGGACCTGGCCGAGGCCGTCCGCCGCGGCGACGAGTTCGAGGCCTCCCTGGAGGAGCAGACCGAGGCGCTCGCCGTCCAGGCCGAGCTCGCCCGCGAGGCCCGCGAGTCCCTGGAGGGAGAGGTCGAGACCCTCGGCCGCTCGGTCGAGGAGGCTCAGGGGCGCTGCGAGGCGCTCGAGGGCGAGCTCGCCGCCAGCCAGGAGGCCTGCGCCCGCCTGGAGCAGACCCTCTCCTCCACCGACGAGGAGCACCGGACCCGGGCCGGGGAGCTCGACGCCGAGCTCCAGACCGCCCGGGAGCGCGCGGAGGAGCTCGACGGGGAGCTCCAGGCCGCACGGGGCACCTGCGAGGAGCTGGAGGCCAGCATGGCGGAGGCCGCCGAGGCCCACGCCGCCGAGGCCGAGCAGCTGGGCGCCGAGCTCGCGAAGGCGACGACCCGCTGCGAGCAGCTGGAGTCGGACCTGACCCTCGCGGAGGAGCGCGGGGACCAGCTGGACGTGGACCTGGCCGCCGCGCGGGAGCGCTGCGAGCAGCTCGACGCCGACCTGGAGGTCAGCCGCAGCGCCCGCGCCGACCTCGAGGCGTCCCTCACGGCCGTCTGCGAGGAGCACGAGGCCCGCGCCTCGCACCTGGAGACCGCGCTCACGGAGACCCGCAACCGCTGCGAGCAGCTCCAGGGCGAGCTCGAGGCCACCGAGACCCGCTGCGAGGAGGTCGAGGCCTCCATGGAGGCGGCCCGCCTTGCCCACGCCGACGCCGCCGCGGACCTCGAGCAGCAGCTCGAGACCTCCCGGTCGGAGGTCGAGGCCCTCGGTCAGCAGCTGACGGAGACCCAGCAGGAGGCGACCGACCGCGCCGCCCGACTGGAGGCCGCCGAGGCCCAGGCCGAGGCCCTGCGCGCCGGCAGGTCCGAGGACCAGGAGGCCGCCGCGGGCTCCATCGGCGAGCTGGAGCGCGCCCTCCAGGAGAGCCGCGAGGCCCTGGCCGCCGCCCGGGACGAGGCCACCGAGGTCGCGGCCGACGCCGCGGCCCGCGAGGAGGCCGCCCGCGAGGAGGCGGAGGCCCGCGAGGTCGAGCTCGGCGCCGACATCGAGCGCCTGGAGGCCGCGCTCCAGGATTCGAACGAGGCCCGGGAGAGCGCCGCCGCCGAGGTGGAGCAGCTCCAGGCCGCCCTCACGGCCGAGGGGTCCCAGCTCGCCGAGGCGCGCACGGCCGCGAACGACGCGGCGGTGGCCCGGGACGAGGAGGCCGCGCGAGTCGCCGCCCTCTCGGCGGCCATGGCCGAGCTCGAGGAGGCCATCGCGGAGCAGACCGCGCGCGCCGA
>JASFWR010000070.1:0-12738 GCA_050049155.1 Planctomycetota bacterium
GGTCACCCCGGACGCGCACCCGGCCGCCCTCCTGCAGGAGCTCTCGGGCGTCCTGCTCCCCACCTCCCTCGACCGCGCCCTGACCCGCTGGCGCGGCGACCGCGGCGAGGATGCCGCCCCCAGCCTCGCCCTCCTCCCCCACGGCGTGCTCGAGGGCCTCCCCCTGGAGCTGCTCGAGGCGGGCACGCCCGCCTGGACCCTCGGCTACGACACCGCCCTGACGGTGGTCCACCGCCTCCGTGATCCGGCGGACCTCCCGGCTCCGATCGACGGGCGGGCGGCGCGCTGGGTGGCCCTGGGCGCCCCCGCCGACACCGCGGCGCCGGACCTGCCCGGCGCGCGCCTCGAGCTGAGGGATCTCGACCGCCTCGACCCGCGGCTCCACGCCGTGACCGGCCGCGCCTTCGACGAGGCGCGGCTGCTCGAGGCCCTCGGGGGCGACGCGCCCGTGCACGTGGCCACCCACGTGCTCCGGCTCGACGACCGAGCGGCGATCGCGCCCCTCGGACTGCTCGCATCGTCGGACGGGATCGTGACCGCGGAGCAGGTGGCGGCGGCGGCGCCGCGGCTCCCCCTCTTGGTGCTCGCGACCTGCGACTCGGCCGCGGGGCGCGCCGTGGACGGGCTCTCGGTCCGCGGCCTGGCCCAGGCGGCCCTCGACGGTGGCACCCGGGCCGCGGTGGTCTCCGGCTGGTCCCTTTCGGATCGGCACGGGCGTGTGGCGTCGATCGCCTTCCACGCCGGCCTCCGGAGCGGCGCCGCGCCCGCCGAGGCCCTCCGTCGGACTCGATGCGCACTCCTGGCAGCCGGCGCGCCGGCCGCCGACGCGGGCGCGCTGCGGCTCCTGGGGCACCCCTGACGGGCGCGCGGCGACCGCCGGAGCGGGCGGGAAGATTTTTCGGGGGAGCGTCCCGCTGACCTCAAGGCTCGGCCGGCCGGCGTCGATACAGGCGTCAAGCCATGATCCTCGCGCTCCTCAGCCTCGCCTCCCTCGGCGCTCCCCAGGTCCCCACCTTCGACGCGATCCCCCCGGCGATCGCCGTGTCCGAGGTCCCCACCTGCCTTCAGTTCACGCCCACCCACTTCGCCGCGCGGAGCCACTCCAACGTCGAGCAGTGGCTCGTGTTCGAGAGCGCGCAGCCCGGGCTCCAGCGCGTGCTGCGCCTCGCGCCCCACGCGGAGGTCCTCTTCCCGATCGTGGCCGGCGCCGCCGAGGGCGTGTCGGTCGAGGTCGTGGTCCGCACGGCGGCCGGCTCCCTCGTGGCCAGCGGCGCCATCGCCTGCGAGGTGGAGGCGCCCCGTACGCTCTTCCTGACGAGCGCCACCGAGCGCCTGGAGGGCTGGATCTCCCGGATGGGCGGCCGCGCTCTGAGCCCGGCCTCCACCGACCGCACCACGCGGGCGAGCGCCCTCGCCCGGCAGCAGCGGGACGCCCGCGCCATGCACGTGCCCGTCCCGTCCCCCGCCGAGCACCGCAAGCGCGACAAGAGCCGACCGCTCGAGCGCAGGAAGCTCCCCCCCGTCTGAACGAACACTCCCCGCGGCGGCCACGAGCCACCCGCGGGGTCGTGGAGGTGACGCGCCCCGGCGTGCCCGCCGAGACAAGGGTGACCCCGGCGGATCCGAGCCCGGATCCGCCGGGGTCTTTTCTCGCGCTCGGCGCAGCGTCTCCTAACACGCTCCGCGCGGGGTCCTCCTCCACGTCAGGTGCGTGACGCCGCGCCTCTCAGCGGAGCCAGTCCGCGTACCGCTCTGGGCGCTCGTCCCGCGCGACCGGGACCTCCCGCCGGAGCTTGCGTGACCGATCGAGGTCGAGCTCGTGGACCGTGAGCCTCGACGGCGGACGCCCGGGCGCCTCGAGGGACCGCTCGAGGACCGGCGCCACCGACCGGCCGTCCGGGCCGATCACGTCCGAGCCCCCGGGGAACCGGAGGCGCATGCGGCGGCGCCCGATCTCCTCCTCCCCGATCCGGTTGCAGCCGATCACGTGGGCCTGGGTCTCCACGGCGCGGCCCCGGAGCAGGGCGCCCCAGTGGGGAGCGCGCGCCTCCGGCCACTGCGCCACCACCACCAGCACGTCGGCGCCGCCGCGGAAGGCGGCCCGCGCCACCGCCGGGAAGCGCAGGTCGTAGCAGACCACGGGCGCGACCCGCGCGCCGACCGCGGGCAGCTCGACCACCGGGGGCGGGGCCTGGCCGGCGGAGAAGGCGAGGTGCTCGGCCGTGGGGGAGAACAGGTGGACCTTGTCGTGGCTCGCCACCACGCGGCCCGCGTCCACGACGTGGGCCCGGTTGAGGGGGAGCGGCAGGTCCTCACTGGCCACGGGCCCCGACCCCACGAAGGCGAGGCCGAGCTCGGCCGAGGCGGCCGCGGCGGCCTCGAGCGCCCGGGCGGCCGCCGCCAGCTCCTCCTCCCCGATCCCGGGGGAGAACCCGGTGGCCCACATCTCCGGGAGCGCGACGAGCCCCGCGCCCTCCGCCGCCGCGGCGCGGAGCCCCGCCAGCACGACGGCGAGGTTGCCCTCGGGGTCCCCGGTCCGGACGTCCATCTCGAGCGTGGCGGCGCGCATGAACGGATCATGACGAACCACCGCGCGCCGTCCAGTCCCCCTGGCCCGTCGCGCGGCGCCACCGCCCTGCCCCATGACGGGCCGCGCTCCAACCCCCAGCGGCGCCGCGGTTCCATCGCCCCCACCCCCGGGCCATGATCGAGGCCCCATGGCGGTCCCTCCTCCGCAAGCAGCCGCGCTCCACGCCCTCGGGCCCGCCCTCGCCGAGGCGCTGGCCCGGTTCGAGGGCGACGCCGAGCGCCCCTTCAAGGCGCGCCTCGAGCGGCTCGTGCGTGAGCTGCCGGCCGGGGAGTCGGATGCGCTCATGATGCTCATGAAGGAGAGCCGCGGCGCGTGGGCCATGCTCCTCGAGCGGGCGGGGGGCCGCGCCCTGTTCCTCGGCGACGGCTTCTCCGGGACGCCGGTGGCCCTCGGGACCCTCGGCTTCGACGTGACCGTCGCCAGCCCCGAGGCCGGCCGGCTCCGCTTCGCCTGCGACCGGGCCGACGCCCTCGCGCCCGGGACGACCCGGGCCGTGGTGGCGGGGGCGGACGGCGCGCTCCCCTTCCAGGACGGCGCCTTCGACCTGGTGGTCCTGGAGGGCGGCCTCCCGTCCTCCGACACCGGCTGGGGGTTCGACGCCGACGAGCTCCGGCGCGTTTGCGGCGGGGAGCTGGTGGTCTCGGCCGACAACCGGCTCGGCTACAAGCGCTCCACCGGGCGGCGGGGCGCCTTCCGGCGCCACCCGCTGCACCTGCTCGGCGAGGTCCTCGCGCCCTCGCGCGGCGAGCGGACGCTCACCGGCACGCGCGCCGCGGTGAAGGGCCCGTGGGCCGTGGCCGAGGCGTACTCGCTCTACCCCCACGCCCGTGAGTTCAGCCACGTGGTCGGGCTCGACGGCCCCCGTCCCCGCCTCACCATCGGGCCCCGGGAGCGCAAGAACCGCCTGAAGATGCTGGGCAAGCGCCTCGGGCTCTTCTCCTGGCTGACCCCGTCCTTCGCGGTCCACGCCCGCCGGAGCGCGGCCGGCCCCAGCCGCGTCCAGCGCCTCCTGGCCCGGGTCGCGGAGGCCTGCGGCGACCCGTGCCCGGAGGTGGACATGCTCGTGGCCACCCGGAGCAACGACGCGCTCATGCACACCGCGATCCCGGGGCGGCGCGACGCCGCGGGACGCTGGACCGTCCACGTCGCGCTCCAGCCCGCGAAGCGCCGCATGGTCGAGGTCCACCACGCCTGGCTCACGCGGGTCCGCGAGCGCTTCCCCGGCCTCCCGGTCCCCCAGCCGCTCTTCCACGGGGTGGTCGAGGGCGCCGAGGTGGCCGTGGAGCGGCGCCTCGACGGGCTCAACGGGACGGACGTCACGGGCGACGAGCGACGCACCGGGCGCATGTTCGACGACGCGTCCCGGCAGCTCGTGGACCTCCTCGAGCCCGAGGCGACCCTGCTGGACGGGGACCTCTTCGACCGGCTGCTCCAGCCGCGCTTCGACCTCGTGATGGAGCTCATCGCCAGCGACGGGACCCGGGCCCGGGTTCGGCGCATGGTCGACCGCGCCCGCGACCAGCTCGTGGGCCGGTCGCTCCGCCTCGGCGTCTATCACGCCGACCTGCGGGCGAAGCACCTGCAGCTGAACGGTGACGGCTCCATCGCCGGTTACCTCGACTGGGGCGCGAGCGAGGAGCGCTTCCTGCCGCTCGTGGACCTCCTGCACCTGGTCGTCCACCAGCGAAAGCAGGAGACCGGCGGGACCTTCGGCGACGCATGGCGGAGCGTCCTCGACCCAGGAGGACGGCGCCCCGTCGAGCAGCGGGCGTTCCACGGCTACCTCGAGCGCGCGGGGCTCGAGCCCGACCTCCTCCCCGCCGTGCTCGAGCTCTACCCCGCGCTCGTCGCGGGGATGGCGGAGCTGAACTGGGACTACTCGCGCCCCGACTGGGTGCGCCGCCAGTTCGAGCTCTGAGCCCGACCGCCGGTCTCGTTCCTGGACCCGTGTCGCATCCCGATGCGGCGCCGCCGAATCGCCCGGTCGCCTCAAGGCTCCCCGCGCTGGACGCCGATCGCTCCCGGTCGGGGCTCGCCCCCCACGACAGCTTTGAGGACGTCTCATCCGCGCCGCTTCCCGCGCTCGCCGCTGAACCACACGGGCTTCACCCTCGTCGAGGTGATGATCGCCGTGGTCGTGGGGACCGTGGCCACGTACATCCTCTCCTCGTCGGTCACCTCCGCGGTCTCGAGCACCGTCACTCGCCAACAGCGGGCGGTCGCGGCGGAGGGCGCCATGAACCGCATGGAGCTGATCCGCGCGACCCCGGTGGACGCGGTCTTCGCCCTCTTCAACGCGGATCCGACCGACGACCCCGGCGGCGCCGGCACGGCGCCTGGCCCCCACTTCTCGGTGGACGGCCTCCCGCCGGTACTGGACGAGGACGGAGCCCCCCTGCCGATCGGCACCGTGCTCCTCCCCGGCCTGGGCGCCGTGCTCGACGAGACCCTGGAGCAGCCGGAGTTCGGCCTGCCCCGGGACCTCGACGGTGACCTCGAGGTGCGCCCCGGCGACTGCTCACGGCGCTACCTCGTCCTCCCCGTGACGGTGCGGATCCGCTGGCGCAGCCGGCTCGGGGACCGCTCCCTGGAGCTCTCGACGCTCCTCGTGGACCTGGAGAAGATCACCCGATGAGGCCCGCTCACAGCCGCTCGGGGTACACGCTCGTGGAGGTGCTCGTCGCCTTCACGATCCTCGTGCTCGTCGCCGTCAACATCGCGATGGTGCTCCGCGCCGGCCGCGCCGCGGCCGCCACGGGGACGTTCATGGCGACCCTCTCCGACGAGCTCAACCAGACGGTCGACCGGATCGCCCTGGCCCTCATGGGCGCCGACGCCGCGGCCCTCGACGGGCCGCAGCTCAAGCCGCTCTCCTCGGAGTACGTCCGCTTCCAGGCCTGCCTCGGCGTCGAGGAGGGCTCGGTGGTCCATGGCCCCGTGGAGGAGATCGAGTGGCTCCCCATGACCGAGGAGACCGGGCGGATCCTGTGGCGGGAGAACCCGGAGAGCAGCGAGGAGCGCAGGGTCGTGTGGTCCAACGCGGTCCCGCCGTCGTACATGCACGAGGTCGCGGCCAACGGGGTCGACGACAACGGGAACGCCATCGAGGACGAGGGGGGGCTCGCGTTCACCATGGACGGGCCCCGGGTCGACATCCACGTCACCATCGAGCGCGTGGGGCACGACGGCAAGCGTCGGCCCATGCAGCGCACCCAGCAGGTCTTCTGCAGGAACTGAGCCTCGATGCGGATCCGACCCCGACCCGAACGCCGGCGCCGCGGCGCTGCCCTGCTGCTCTCCCTCCTGGCCGTCCTCGCCGTGGGCGCCATCAGCGCGACCATCTCGAGGATCCAGTCGACGATGGAGGGCAACCAGCGCTTCAGCGTCGATCGCCGCGCGGCGCTCTACGTGGCGGAGGCTGGCATGGCCGAGGCGACGCTCGCCGTCAGCCAGGGCAAGAGCGGCGAGATCGCCTCGGAGAAGTTCCCCGCCGCCTTCGGGCGCGGGGTCTTCTGGGTGGAGTCCGAGGACAAGGCGGACGGGAGCGTCGAGCTGCTGTGCACCGCGCAGGTCGGCACGGCGGAGTTCGTGCTCCGCGGCAACATCGTTCCCAACCTCAACCCGGTCACGAGCCGGGGGTTCTTCGGGCTCGAGGGGGTCCACATCGGGCATGGCACCCTGGTGGACGGCTTCGACTCCGCGCGGGGCAGCTACGCGTCCCAGGTGACCGCCGAGTCCCCCCACCGGACGACGGGGATGTCCGGCCGGATCGGGACCATGGGTCAGATCGTCATCGGCGAGCGCGCGGGGAGCGGCGCGACGACCTCGTCCCCGACCGGCGTGCCGTGGGGTGACCTGCTCACCATGGGCGAGTCCAGAGGAGGCCCCGTGACCTCGGAGCCCGCCACCACGGAGAGCACCTCCACGGAGTCCACGAGCGGTCCCGTCACCGAGATCCACGCCACGATGGAGGGCTTCGTCGTCTCCTCCGGGGGCGCGATCCTGGACGGGATCATCGACCTCGAGCCCCCCGGCTTCATCCCTCCGCCGGTCGTCCGGCCCCAGAGCCGCGTCACCCTCGAGGGAGACGTGCTCGTCTCGGGGGTGCAGCTCGGCGTCGGAGTGGGCGCGAGCGTGCACGTGGAGGGGGAGGTCGTCGTTCGCCCCGACGCCACCCTGCGGCTCGACGGCCCGCTCGTCCTCTCCGCGACGCGGCTTCGCCTCGAGCAGGGAGCCAGCCTGCTCGTCGACAGCGCGGAGGGGCCCATCCAGCTCTTCCTGCGGGACGGGGTCCAGAGCGCCGAGGGGAGCCGCCTGGAGTCCCTCGCCCCGGACGAGTCGGGTCACGGGACGTCGCTCCACGTCCGCCCGCCGAAGACCGCCCGCCCGGACCTCACACTCCCCGGGGAGGGCCGCTTCCACGGGTCCCTCTACGCCCCCGGCGACCGGGTGGTCGTCCCCTCGGAGCTCACCTGGCTGGGCGCCATCGCCGCGCGCCGGCTCGAGACCGCGCCCGGCGCCCGCCTCAGCTTCGACGAGCGCCTCCGCATCGGCAGCCAGGGGACCCCGGCGACCCCGCGGATCGTGGCCTGGCAGATCGTCCCGGTGGGTGACGGGCTCGCGCGACGGCTCCCGGTGGACCCGCTGGTGGCGCTCCGGCTCCGTGGGGTGACGCCGACCCCCTCCGCGAGCTCCACCCCCGAGTCCGATTGCCAGGTCGTGTACGTGGACGCGACCGGGAGCGCCAGCACCCACTCGGGCCCCTTCGACGCCCTCGACCCGGGCCCGAAGCGAATCATGGGCGTCCGCTGGACGGACACCCGCACCGGGCTGCCCCGCCGTTGGCTGCGTCCCACCGGGGCCGACCCCGACCGCTCCGTCACCGCGTACCGCGAGAAGCTGGACCAGCTCCGCGTCGCCCTTCAGGCCATCCCGACGCTCGACCAGTCGGTCTCGATGGAGGAGCTCGAGGACATGCTGTACACGCTGGCACCCGACGACCTGCTCCTGCCGGTCGAGCTCCCGGCGGACCTCCTCACCACGGAGCCGCTGATCCCCATGGAGGTGCCCCGTTGAGGGCCCGGCCCGATCGCCGTGCACGGCGCCGGCGGGCCGCCGCCTGGGGGCGAGCGTTCGGCCTCGGCGCGGTCGTGCTCACCCTGGCAGCCTCTGCGCCCGCTCAGGTGACGCCGGCGGTGGATCACGACAGGGGTGAAGACCTGGAAGAGCTCCTACGCTCCCCCGGCGCCGAGCCCGTGGACGCCGCCGCGCTCGCGGTGCTCCTGCTCGAGGCGAGCCCCGCGGAGGTCGATCGCTGGCTCGACGGCCTCGACGCGGCGCTCGAGGCGTCCCGCCATGCGCCGCTCGAGCGGCGCGCGCTGGAGCGGCTCGAGGTCGAGGTCCGTCAGGTCCCGGAGCTCGTGGAGACCATGCTCGCGGAGCCGGAGCTGTCGGTGGAGGCCCGCGCGCACGCGCTGACCATCGCCCTCGAGGTGCTGGAGCGCACTCGCCGGCCGTCGTCCTTCCGGCGCCTCATGGGGATCGTGTCCCGGGCGGGCCAGCTCCCGCCGGCCTCCGCCGCGGCGCCCGCCGAGGCCCTCCGTTCGTGCCTCGGCGCCCTGAGCTCCCTCCGCCTCCACTCCCAGCCCCAGCTGGAGCACCTCTACCGCACGGCGCCCGCAGCCCTGACCGTCGCCGTCGTCGACGGCGTCGCGCGCGGGACCGACCCGGAGTTCGCCGTGAGGAGCCTCGCCCGCCTCCTGGAGGTGCTGCCCGACCACGACCCGGCCGTCCTCAACCGGCTGCACCTCGTGCTGAACCGCCAGCCGCCCGGCCCTGCGCCCGGCATCGCGGACCGCGTCGCCCCGTACCTGGAGGACCCGCGGCCCTTCGCCCGCCACCAGGCCGCGGCCTGCCTCGGTCGGACCGGTCGACGTGAGCACGTCGAGGCCCTGATCGGCGGGCTCTCCGACCCCGAGGTGGTGGTCCGGAGCGCCGCCCGGGACGCTCTCGGTCAGCTCACCGGCATGTCCCTGCCCGCGGACGCGGACCGCTGGAGGGGCTGGCTGGCCGGCCAGCTGGCCTGGTGGGAGGAGGACGGCGCGGACCGGCTCCACGACCTCGGCCACGCGGCGCGCTCGGAGCAGCTGACCATCCTCCGGGAGGTCTGCGACAAGCGCCTCTTCCACGAGGAGATCGCCGTGGCCCTGCGACCGCTGCTGGAGAGCGTCGACGAGGAGGAGCAGCGCCTGGCGCTGAGCGCCCTCGGGACCCTCCGCTCCCCCACCGCCCTCGACATGGTGCGCGCCTTCGAGGACCACCCCGAGCCGCGCGTCCGGGAGGCCGCCCGGGCGGCCCTCAGGTCCTACCGCCAGGCCCGCGCCTGCCTCCAGCAACGCCCCGCCCTGGCCGGGCGCTAGGCGGCCACGCCCTGGAGCGGCCGGCGGACCTGGGGGCCACGTCCAGGCCCCCGGGCGGCCCGAAGGGCCGGGTCGAAGAGCTGTCCGGAGGGCGCTCGGTCGACCCTCCCTGGAGGGCCCCCAGGGGCCCTGGCGGACTCTCCTCAACTTGGCCGGATGGTCTCAAGAAGCGGCGTCCCGACAGTCGATCCGGCCCCTGGAGGACCTCCCTCCGCGCCCGATCATGACCCGCAGGTACCGCCGCAGACGCAAGCTCATCAAGCCCGGCCTCCAGCTCCGGCTGAGCGCCCGCTTTCTCGGGCTCGCCGTCCTGATGCTCGGCCTGCAGTACGTCCTGCTCACCGCGCTCCTGCAGCGGGTCGCCACGGGCCTGCCCTCCGATCACGCCCTCCTGCTCGGCGCATCGTCCGGCCTCGCGCTCCAGCTCGTCGGCTGGTCCGCCGCGGTCTTCCTGCCCCTCACGCTGCTCGTCGGCGTCGTGGGCAGCTTCCGGATCGCTGGCCCCCTCTTCCGCTTCGACGCGTTCCTGCGGAGCGTCCACGCCGGTGACGCCCCCGAGGACATCCGGCTCCGTAAGGGCGATGAGCTGAAGGACCTCGCGGCCCTGCTCAACGACGCCACGCGCCCACTGCGAGCGCGCGGCGCCTCGACCGACCTCGCCCAGGACGGCGCGGACCGCTCCCCGAAGGCCGCCGCCTGAACCCCGCCCCATGTCCCTCAAGGCCAAGATCGCCTCGATCGTATCCGCGCTGATCGTCGTCGTCTCGACGGTCGGAGCGGTGATCCAGCACACGGTCTTCTCGGACGTCTTCCAGGAGCTCGAGCACGAGGAGGCCGTCGAGAACCTCGACGAGATCGCCCGCGCGTTCGAGTCCGAGTTCCGCGACCTCGACAGCGTGGCCCGCTGGTACGCCACGTGGGCGCCGGTGACCGAGGGGGACCCCAGCCCCGCCGCCTGGGAGGTCCAGAGCGTCATCGCCCAGGACCTGGACCTGCTGATCCACTGCGACCGGGACGGACACGTCCGCGCCGCGGTCGCCCTGGACCCGTCCGACCGAGCACCCATCGAGCTCGAGGAGTTCCCCCAGACCCTGAGCCGTCAGCACCCGGCCCTCGCCTGGGACGACCCGATGCTCCGCCTCCAGGGGCTCGAGCCCCGCGGGATCCTCACCACGACGCGCGGGCCCCTGTGCATCGCGGCGACCCGGACCGGGGTCGGCGACAAGGGCGGCCACGTCATCGCGGGCCGCTTCGTCGAGGGCACCGTCCAGCGGCGGATCCTCGCGCGCACCGGCCAGCGCTTCGACGCCTGGCAGGTCGACGGCGGCGAGGCCCTGCCGGAGGACGTCCGCAGCAGGCTGGATCGGATCACGGGCTCCGCAGCCCCGGTGCTCGACGGCGAGCAGGACCCAGCCCGGGTCGTCGCCTACGCGAGCCTCGACGACGTCCTTCAGCGCCCGGCCCTCGTCCTGCGCGCCGACGCCGAGCGGCGGATCTCCGCCATCGGGAGCGCCGCCATGGCCTCCGGGGCGATCCTGGACGCGACCATGGGCTTCCTGGTCCTCCTGTGCCTGATCCTCATCCTGAATCAGATCGTGCTGCGCCCGATCCAGGAGCTGACGGAGCACGCGGAGCGCACCGGCGCCGACGAGAACTTCCGCGCCAGGATCGGCTCCGAGCGCCTCGACGAGCTGGGCGCCCTCGGCCGCGGCTTCGACGAGATGATGAGCCGCCTGGAGAAGGCCCGCAGCGAGCTCCTCGAGACCGCGCGGACCGCCGGGAAGAGCGAGCTGGCGACGGGGATCCTGCACAACGTCGGCAACGTCCTGAACAGCGTCAACATCTCCGCCTCCCTGGTGGGCCAGCGCGTAGACGAGCTCTGCATCCGGGACCTCGAGCGCCTCGCGGAGGTGCTCGCCCAGCACGCCGCCGACCTGCCCGGCTTCCTCACGAGCGACCCGCGCGGCAAGCACATCCAGCCGTTCCTGGCGGCCCTCGTGGTCCAGCTGAAGGAGGAGCAGTCCTCGATCCGCGACGAGATCACGTCGCTCACCGACGGCATCGAGCACATCTGCGAGCTCATCAAGAGCCAGCAGGGCATCGCGAAGCGCACCAGCCTGCTCGAGTACACGAGCCTCGCGGAGCGCTTCGACGAGGCGCTGATGATCACGCAGAAGGCGCAGGGCGACTGCTCGCAGCTCGTCGTGGTGAAGCGCTACGAAGAGCTCCCCGAGATCGAGATCGACAAGCACCGCCTGCTCGAGATCCTCGTCAACCTCATCCAGAACGCGCGGCAGGCCACCAGCGGCCCGAGCCAGGAGGTCGTCCTGGAGCTCCGCCGCGTCGACGAGGCGCGGATCGAGCTCTCGGTGGCGGACAACGGCTGCGGGATCGCCAAGGAGGACCTCGTCCGGATCTTCTCCATGGGGTTCACCACGCGGGACGACGGGCACGGCTTCGGCCTGCACTCCTGCGCCAACATCGCCAAGGAGATGGGCGGCGGCCTGCGGGTCGAGAGCGACGGGGTGGGCCGCGGCGCGCGCTTCATCCTGGAGGTCCCTGCCGAGCCGCCCGGGCGGTCGCGCGGCGGCAGCCTCTCGAAGCCCTCTGCCATGGGAGGTGCCTCGTGAACCGGCGCATCCTGATCGTGGACGACACGAAGGGCATCCACGACGACTTCAGGAAGATCCTGACGTCGGGCACGGCGGCCACGAGCGACCTCGCGAGCGCGCGGGCGGCCTTCTTCGGCGAGCCGCAGGACGAGGCGCCGACGGACGGCCCCTCGGCGAACGCGAAGAACTACGACCTCACCTGCTGCTACCAGGGCCTCGAGGCCCTCGAGGAGGCGCGGCGGAGCCTGGAGGAGGAGACCCCCTTCGCCATGGCGTTCGTGGACGTGCGGATGCCCCCCGGGATCGACGGGGTCCAGACCATCAAGCGGCTCTGGGAGATCGATCCCAACATCCACTGCGTCATCTGCTCGGCGTACTCGGACTACTCGTGGGACCAGATGATCGAGGAGCTCGGCCAGACCGACAAGCTGCTCATCCTGAAGAAGCCCTTCGACCCCACGGAGATCTTCCAGATCGCGAGCGCCTTCACCGAGAAGTGGAACGCCGCGGAGCGTGAGCAGAAGGCCATCGCCATGATCTCCCAGAAGGAGGTCGAGGCCCGCGCCTACGCCTCCTCGCTGGAGACGCTGAACAAGGCCCTCACCACGGCCAAGGCCAGCGCCGATCGGATGTCCGCGATGAAGTCCGACTTCATCATGCGCCTCACCACGGAGATGAGCTCGCACCTGAACGCCATCCTGGATCGGCTGATCGAGAACGGGGAGACCGCCGGGCTCGACGAGGCCCTCGGCAGGAGCCAGCGCCTCCTCGGCATGATCGACAAGGTGATCGACTTCACCCAGGTGGAGGCGGGCTCCCTGGTGGTGGCGGACCAACCGTGCGACCTCCGCGAGGTCTTCGCGGGCCTCGCCGAGCGCCACACCCCGGCGGCCGAGGCCAAGGGGCTCACCTTCCACCAGGACGTGGACGCCGCGGTCCCCCGGACCGTGCGCGCGGACCGCCACCGGCTCGTCCAGATCCTCGACTACCTGATCGAGAACGCGATCCAGTACACGGAGGACGGCTTCGTCTCCCTGCGGCTGACCCGCGAGCCCACGGGCAGCTGGGACACGGTCCGGCTCCGCTTCGAGATCGAGGACACCGGCTGCGGGATCGA
>JASFWR010000325.1:0-4368 GCA_050049155.1 Planctomycetota bacterium
GTCATGGTGGTGGTTCAGGTGATCCCGCCAGGTGCGCGAGCGAGCGGCGGGCGGCCGCCGGAGAGGAGCTCCGGCAGGATCCGGGGGAGCGAGCGAGACAGGAGGGCCGCGCGGCGCGGCCTGGAGTAGAAGGCGAGGAGGGCGCGCCGACGGAGGGCGGGGAAGTCGTCGAGGTCGTCCTCGTGGACCGCGGTCCAGGCCGGCCCGAGGTCGACCTCGCGGCCGGGGAGGAACGCGGCGGTGTGGGCGCGGGTGGACCGGGCCCAGCGGATCGTCGCGGCGGCCTCGCCGGCCGTCTCGGTGGGGAGGCCGAGACGGAGCTCCAGGTGCGCCAGGGCGCCGCCCGCGGCGGCCACCCGCTCGATCCCGCGGGCCACCTCGGCGGGGTCGATGTTCGACTTCAGCAGCCGCTGGAGCCGACGGGAGGCGGTCACGACCCGCAGGGGGAAGCGGCGCACCCCCGCCTGGGTGAAGGCCTCCACCACCTCGGGGGTGAGGCCGTCCCCGCGAAGGCCGTTGGGGAACGAGAGGGAGAGGGAGGCGCGGCCCGGGGCGGACCTCAGGCGCGCCACGGCGCGGGCGATCTCTGCGGCGCGGGCGGGGCGGCCGTCGAACCCGTGGTCGGCGATGACGAGCCGCCGGACCCCGCGTCGGTGCACGAGGTCGCGGATCTCCGCGATCACGTCGCGGGCGTCGCGGTCGCGGGCGGAGGACCCGAAGGACTGGTGGCAGGTGCGGCACCCGGGCGCGCAGGCCCGGGAGGTGACGATGGTCGCGGCGCGCGCCGCGCGACGGGCGGTCCGTGCCGGGTGGAGGACGCCCGGCTCGGGCGCCGGTGAGGCGTACCGGTCGAGGTCGACCAGGTCCCAGGCGGGTGCCTCGTCCAGCGGCGCGGGGCGGGCGGCCGCTCCCGCGGCAAGCTCGCCGTTGGCCTCACGCCACCACGCCCCCCGGAGACCCTCCCACGCGCTCTTCCTGCGGCCGGAGGGCGCGAGCGCCGCGCGCTCGACGGCCCTCGGGAGGGTCTCTCCGGGCTCACCCAGGAGCACGACGTCGGCGGCGCGGGCCCGGAGGATGGCCTCGGCGTCCTCGCGGCGGTCGCCGATCAGGGCGATCCGCACCGGGTCGTCCGAGGCCGCGAGGCGCCGGCCGACGCCGATGAGATCGTCGAGCCCCTCGCCCGCGGGTCGCCCCGCCCGGACGGCGGAGAGCACCACGGCGAAGGCTCCGGCTGCGCGGGCGCGCTCCGCCGCGCCCGCCTCGCTCAGGCGCTCGATGCGGCGGTCGAGGACCCCGAAGCGGTCGACGCCGGCGGCACGGACGCTCTCGTCGCCCCTCACGGCGCCCGCGGCCGCGAGGAGCTCCCGGGGGGCGAGCGCGCCGCCGTCCCGCGCCTCCTCCGCCGTCGGGGGATCCGTCAGCACGAAGGTCACGCGCCGCTGGGACGGCACGCCCACCGCGCCGCTCGCGTCCGACTCGAACCCCGCCTGCATGACGGGAGCTTAGGAACTGGGCGGGGGTCGAAACCAGAGCCGAGGCTCGCCCGGCGTCCGGTCAGATGCCGGAGTTCTTGATCGCCTCGACCGTGCTACGCAGGCCGCTGAGCTCGAACGATGCGCCGAAGACCTCGTCGGCGCCGTCGACGGCGCTCCAGATCGTGACCTCGGCCGGGTCGTCCTCCGCCTGTCGGCGGATCTCACGGATGGAGACGGGCGGCATGTCCTCGATGTGGAGCACCCGCAGGCTGGCGACGTCGGCGATCAGGTTGATCACGTCGCTGTGGTGCACCTCGACGCTCTCGAGGCCCTCGACGAGCTCCGTGGCGGTCGCGATGCGCGGGTCGAGGGCGGCCTCGACGTTGAACTCGCGGATCCGTCGGGTCGTCGCCGGTGTGTCGCCGCCCAGGAGCAGGAGGACGTGGTCCCCCGACGTGGCGACCTTGAGGTGGAGCTTGGAGTCGCCGAGGTAGGTCTTGAAGGCCTCGCGCATGGCGGCCCGCTCGTCGAAGTCGATCCGCCGGGTGTCGAAGCGGACGCTGTAGTCCTCGACCAGGGTCTCCTCCACGATGCTGCGGACGGGGAGGGCCATCTCGAACCCCCAGGACTCGAGGTCGCACTTGGCCAGCATGAGCGAGATCGCCTCCCGGGTCCTCGCGGGGTCGCTGGAGGCCAGGTAGATGGCGGCGTAGGCGTCCCCGGGCTCCAGCCCGAAGGAGAACGCCGCGGCGTTCTCGAAGCTCCGGAGCATCTTCAGTACCGCTGCCTGCATGGCGCCTCGGGCGGCCGGATCCAGGGACAGGCCGGTGGAGGAAGCCCCGCGCCGGCCGGCGCTGCGGCCGTGGATGACGCTGGAGGTCGAGATGCGCTCCCACGCGTCGGTGAGCCGGCCGAGGACGTCCTCGGGCTCGAACACGACGAGGCGCGCGAAGGCGTCGGTGGCGTAGACGTGGCGACCCAGGGCGTCGAGGACGCGTCGCCGGACCGTGGGACCGTCCCCGCCGCCGCCGGTGCGCTCCGTCGCGCCCTCCGACCCGACGAGGCGCGCGTGGGCCGTGACCCGGTCCTGGTCGAGCTCGAAGCCGAACACCACCTCCTGGGCGCTGAGGGCCAGCTCGAAGAGCCCGTCGAGGTCGACCTGGTTGACCTCGTTGCCCGCCAGGTAGGGGCGGGCGATGCGGTACTGGTCGTTGATCTCGTCCACCGCGGAGCGGAGGTAGGGGCCGAGCATCCCCACCAGGGCGCTGGAGTGCATGCGCCCGCGGACGAAGCCCGGGGGGAGGAGCTCGGTCACCGCCGCGGCTCCACGGGAGTCGGGGGTGGCCGGGAGGTCCTCGTGCTGGAGCACCACGTAGTCGCCCTCGATCCGCGTCGCCGTGAACTGCTGGGCGGTCATGGCCGCGATCGAGCGCACCAGCGGGGCCTGGTTGGCCGCCGGAAGGATGAGCACCACGCTGTCCTCGTCGCCGCCGGGGAGCGGGACCACGGCCATGGCGAAGGGGTCGTTGCGGCTCATCTTCTGGACGTCGACGCCCGCGCTCTGGAAGGGCGTGAGCATGTCCATGGGCTCCCACTCCACGAGGCCGTCCATGTCGCCCTCGCTGCGGAAGCGCAGCACGGCCTCCTCGAGGGCGTCGAGGGACTCGAACTCCACGTAGGAGGTCGCCCCGTTCGGGACGTGCCGGCGGAGGTCGACCTCTCCCCGGTCGAACGCCTCCAGCTCGGAGGGCTCCGCGAGGTCCCCGGGGTTCCCGGGGCCGGCCACCTCGGGCTGGACGGGCTCGCCGACGGGGGCGGACGCGCTCGTGGTCGGCCCGGGCTCCTCCTCGGCGCCGCTGCAGGACACGGCGAGCGGGGCGGCGAGGGCGGCGAGGCAGGCAGCGACGGATCGGACGGGCGGCAGGGGACCGGTCACGGCGGGCGGGGTGGAGGTGGACATGGGGCGTACGCAGGGGTCATCGGGTCCACCTTCCGGACGACTGAACGCGGACCGACCCGCCGCCGCCGCGGTCCTATCATGAGACCCATGCGCCGCCCCCTGACCGCCCTGCTCGTCCTCCTGGGGGCCCTCTTCGGCCTGCTCGGGGGCCGGGCCAGCCTCGCCGAGCCGGCCCCGACCCCGCCCTCGATCCCGACACCGGGTGAGCGGCACCTCGTGATCCTCCACACCAACGACGTGCACGGCCAGGTGTCGCCGCGCCCGGCGGTCTGGCTGGAGGGCGTGAACCCGCTCCCCGACTGCGGCGGCCTCCCGCGGCTCGCCGCGCGCCTGCGCCAGGTCCGTGCGGAGGCCGAGGCGGCCGGCGCGGTGGTCCTCGTGTGCGACGGCGGGGACTGGTTCCAGGGCACGCCCGAGGGCCAGGTGGACCGCGGCCGGGCCTTCATGGGCGCGCTCGGGGCGGTGGGGTACGACGGGATGGTCGTCGGCAACCATGAGTTCGACCACGGCGTCGACGTGCTCGTGGATCACCTGCAGCGCGCGCCCCTCCCGGCGCTGCTCGCCAACGCGCGCGACGCGGACGGCGCCCCGCTGGCCGGGGTCCGCGAGTCGGTCGTCGTGGAGCGGGGCGGCCTGCGCGTCGCGCTGGTCGGGCTCCTCACGACGGGAACGCCGTCCATCACCCACGCCTCGACCCGCGACCTCCGGTGGGAGGACCCGGCGGCGGCGCTCGGGCGGGTCCGGGCGGCGCTCGGCGACGAGGTCGACCTCGTGATCCCGGTCACCCACATGGGCGTGGAGGAGGACGTCGCCCTCGCGCGCGCTCATCCGGACCTGCCCCTCATCGTGGGCGGCCACAGCCACACCTTCCTGAAGGCCGGCGTCCGGGAGGGGGGGACCCTGATCACCCAGGCCGGCGCCAAGGCGAGCGTG
>JASFWR010000326.1:0-4361 GCA_050049155.1 Planctomycetota bacterium
GTTGAGGTCGACTACCTCATTCGCGAGGGCGACAAGGAGCGGATCCAGACCTTCAAGGGCCTCGTCCTGGCCGTCCAGGGCCGCGGGATCCGCAAGACCATCATCGTCCGCCGTATCGTGCAGGGCGAGGGCGTCGAGCGGACCTTCCCGATCCACAGCCCCCGCGTCCACGACATCCGCGTGACCAAGCGCGGCCGCGTCCGCCGTTCGAAGCTCTTCTACATGCGCGATCGCGTCGGCAAGTCCACGCGGACCAAGGAGCGCCTCGGCGAGAAGGTGCGGGCCGAGCGCGAGGCCGAGAAGGCGCGCCGGACGGCCCAGGCCGCCAAGGCCAGCGAGGCCGCGGCGTCCGAGGAAGACGGCGAGTGACGCCCCGCCCGGAGCGGCGCTGGTCCCCCACCACGGGGCGCCGCGCCGCTCCGGCCTTCGATCCCCGACCCCACCGCCCCGCTCGAGGCCCAGGCCTCTCCCCTTCCCCGTCCCCCGCGCGGGACGACCCGGGCGGCGCAGGACCCGCGCCGCCCCCCCGCTCCTCCGAGCCGCTCCCCCGAGCAACGCCCCAGCCGATCCAATGGTCGACAACCTCAACCGCAAGCTCACCCTGATCTTCGGCTTCCTCGCGGTCGCCGTGATCGCCCTCCTCATGCTCCCGTTCCGCCTGGGACTGGACCTGCAGGGCGGCACCCGCCTGACCTACACCGTCGACCTGGCCGCCGCGCGCGAGGCGGGCCAGATCCCGGACAGCCAGACGGACGCCCAGGCCATCGAGAACGTCATCTCGATCTGGCGGGAGCGCCTGGACCCGGACGGCGTGCGCGACGTGAAGCTGCGCAAGTCCGGCGCCCAGCGGATCATCGTCGAGCTCCCCGGCAACCTCTCGCTCGTCGCCCAGCGGGCCACCTCGGCCCTGGCGCAGCCCTTCGACCACCTCAACGAGACGACCCTCCAGCTGGACTCCGCCATCACCGACGGCGAGTTCCCCAACGGCGGCCGGGTCAAGATCGACGGCGAGATGCTGGTCTACCAGCGCCGCGGCGCCAGCAGCCTGAAGGACATCACCTTCGCCGAGGGCAGCACCGCCAAGTCGTTCGCCGCCGGCGCCGTGGTGACCCTCGAGGCCAGCGACCCCTGGCGCGCCCTGATCGAGAACACCGGGCGCATGGAGGTCATGATGCACGCCGAGTCCCTCGACGCGGCCGGCACCTACGACCTCGCGGTCGAGACCGACAAGGCGCGCGAGTGGGCCAACGAGAACCCGGTCGCGAAGATCAGCGAGTACAACAACCGCCTCGCGGCGGACCACGCGGGCCAGCCCCTCGGCCGCCTGCGCTTCTTCCCCTCCCGCGAGGACGGCGCCAACGTCGGCCAGTCCGTGGCGGACCGCCTGGTGGCCCTCGTGGTCGAGGAGAACGAGGACTGGCTCTTCTCCGGTAGCGACTTCCCCCGGGTGTTCCCGTCGTACGACGAGATGGGCTTCCCCGCCGTCGGGTTCGAGATCGCGCTGCTCCGGCACAACGACTTCGAGGCGTTCACCACCGAGCACGAGGGCCAGCAGATGGCCATCGTGATCGACAACGAGATCGTCACGGACCCGGTGCTCAACCAGCCGCTGTCCAGCGGCGGCATCATCACCGGGGGCGCCTTCGGCTTCACCCAGACCCAGGTGAACGACCTCGTGCAGGTCATCAACTCGGGCTCCCTGGACCTCGAGCCGCGCTTCGAGGACCGCGCGACCGTCGGCGCCTCCCTGGGCGCCGAGTACGTGCGCCTCGGCCTGCTCAGCGTGCTGATCGGCCTCGCGGCGGTGCTCGCGTTCATCGCGGCGTACTACCGCCGCCTCGGCGTCTTCGCGTCGATGTCCCTGCTGTTCAACCTCGTGCTGCTCATGGGCAGCATGGCGATGCTGCAGGCGACCCTCACCCTCCCGGGTGTGGCAGGCATCATCCTGACCGTCGGCATGGCGGTCGACGCCAACATCCTCATCTACGAGCGGATCCGGGAGGAGGTCCTCCGCGGGCGCCGGGCGGCGCAGGCGGCGGTCGACGGCTTCAAGAACGCGACCTCGACCATCGTCGACGCGAACGTCACGACGCTGCTCACGGCGATCATCCTCTACCAGTTCGGCTCCGGACCGGTGCAGGGCTTCGCGACGACCCTGTCCGTCGGCATCCTCACCTCGATGTTCTCGGCCCTCGTCTTCACGCGGGTCCTCGTCCACTTCGCGGTGGAGAAGGGCGTCGACGAGTGGAAGATGATGCGCCTCGTCAGCGACACGAACATCGGCTTCATGCGGACCGCCAAGAAGACGGCGTTCGCCTCGCTCCTGCTGATCGGCGGCGGCGTGTTCTTCTTCTCGAGCCTGCCGAAGGTCGACAAGTACAGCATCGACTTCCTCGGCGGCAACTCGATGCAGCTCGTCACCCGGGCGCCCGAGACCCAGGAGTCCGTGGCCACCGCCATCACCGGCCTCGGCGAGATCTTCCAGGACGCGACCATCCAGCCGCTGCTCTCCTCCGCGGAGGGGGACGGCTATCGCAAGTTCCAGGTGGAGTTCAAGGCAGAGGGCACCGACACCAACCGCGACGTCACCAGCCAGTACCGCGAGCTCGTCTCCACGGGGCTGAAGGACATGCTCGCGCCCAACCGCTTCTCCTTCGAGCCGAGCGACGGGAGCGGCACCGCCGGGACCATCTACTTCGAGGGCCAGCACAGCGCCGCCGACGTTCAGGAGGCCCTGACGGGGGCCGCCCTGGGCGACGTCACCATCGCCGCGGTCAGCGGCGACGCCAGCGCCGACCGGACCTTCAACTTCACCTCGAGCTCCACGGAGACCGAGTCCAAGGTGGGTCAGCTGATCGTCGACGCGTTCGCGAACCGGCGTGACGCCGGCGGGCGCCCCTTCGAGCTGGCGCAGCCCATCCCCCAGTCCGAGGCGGTGGGCCCCCAGGTCGTGCAGGAGCTCCGGGACGACGCGATCCTCGCGATCCTCCTCTCGCTCTTCGTGATCGTCATGTACATCCGCTTCCGCTTCGCCGAGTACAGCTTCGGCTTCGCGGCGGTGACGGCCCTGGTGCACGACGTCCTGATCACGCTGGGCTTCCTCGCCCTCGCGATCCAGTCGAACCTGATCAACGCCCAGATCTCCCTCGTCATGATCGCGGCCTTCCTGACGATCATCGGCTACTCGCTGAACGACACCATCGTCGTGTTCGACCGCATCCGTGAGAACCGGCCGCGCATGAAGGGCGACCTGTCCGAGATCATCGACCGGTCCATCAACCAGACCCTGGCCCGGACGCTGCTCACCTCGCTGACCACCCTGCTCTCCGTCGCGATCCTCTTCGCCTTCAACGTGGGGAGCCGCAACGACCTCGAGGGCTTCGCCTACGCGGTCATCATCGGCGTGATCGTCGGCACCTACTCCTCCATGTTCGTCGCGAGCCCGGCCCTGCTCTTCCTGGAGCAGCGCCGCCTGGCCCGTGAGGGTGAGGCCGAGGCGGAGGCCGCCGAGGCCAGCTGAGCGGCCGAGGTCGCCCGAGCGGGGCGCCCCCTCCCGGACCGGAGGGGGCGCCCCGCTGCGTTGAGGGCCTTCCCGGGCGCCGCTGGATTGCCCCCCCGCTCCCGGCCACAATGGGTCCGCGGTCCCGACCATGCGCGCCCTCGTCCCCCTCATCGTCCTCGGCTCCCTGCTGATCCTGGCGGGCGAGTGGCAGAGCCGGAACGCCGGCGCCGCGGGCGTCCCCCGCGAGACGCCCAGAGGGCCGGGCGCCGTGGTCGCCGAGGCGGAGGACGGCTGGAGCCTCCTCGTGCTCGGCCGCCCCAGCGGCGCGGAGCCCCTGCGCCGACCGGAGCCGACCCGCACGGTGGACGAGCCCACGGGGACCGTCTCCCCCCCCACGCCTCTCCCCGTGATCCCCTCCGACACCCGGTACGTGGTCCAGCCCAACGACGTGCTCGGGGTGATCTGCCAGACGCACTACGACGTGCGCCCGCTCTCGTCCGTCATCGAGGCGGTCGCGGCGTACAACGACCTGCCGAGCGTGGACTCGATCCGCAGCGGGGACGTCCTCCTGCTGCCGGATCCGGCGGTGCTATTCCAGGGACGCTGAGCCGCCGGCCAGCGCCGAGCGCAGCGCCGCCCGGGCGCGATCGGCCTGGGCCCGACAGGATCCGACGAGCTCGGCGACCCTCCCGGACTCACCGGCGCGCGCGAGGCTCTCCAGCTCCTTCAGCATCCTCGCGAGCCCGACGGCCCCCACGGTCCCGCTGGTGGAGACGAAGCGGTGGGCGACGGCCGCGCACTCCTCGAGGTCCCCGGCCTTGAGCGCGCGGTCGATCTCGATCAAGAGCTCGGGCGCGCG
>JASFWR010000327.1:0-4355 GCA_050049155.1 Planctomycetota bacterium
CCCGCGTCGTGGGCGGCGACGGACTGCTGATCGAGGACGAGGCCTGACCGATGGAGCTCCCCCTCTACCAGATCGACGCCTTCGAGGAGGGTCCGTTCACGGGCAACCCTGCGGCCGTGGTCCCCCTGGAGGAGCCCATGGACGAGCGGTTGATGCAGCGGATCGCCGAGGAGAACAACCTCTCCGAGACCGCGTTCACCGCGCCGATCCCGGAGGCAGGCGGGAGCGACGCGGGCGGGCGCGGGCCGGCGTTCGCCCTGCGCTGGTTCACCCCCACCACGGAGGTGGACCTGTGCGGTCACGCGACCCTGGCGGCGGCCGCCGCCCTGCGTGACATGGACGCACTCGCCGGCGCGGACCGGGTCCACTTCTCCACCCGCAGCGGCCCCCTGATCGCCCAGCTCGAGGAGGACGGCGACGTCGCCATCGACCTCCCCGCCGCCCTGCCCGAGGCCGCTCCCGGGACGGAGCAGCAGGGCGCCATCGAGCGCGCCCTCGACGCGCCGGTCGAGTCCGTCTTCCTCCACCGCTACGCCCTCGCCGTGCTCCCGTCCGAGGCGCACGTGCGCGGGCTGAGTCCGCGGGAGGACCTCCTGCGGAGCGCCGGGATCCCGATCATCGCGACCGCCGCGTCGGAGGACCCCGGCCTGCACTTCGTCAGCCGCTTCTTCGCCCCCACCCTCGGGGTGCCCGAGGACCCGGTGACCGGCTCCGCCCACTGCCAGCTGGTGCCCTACTGGGCCGCCCGGCTCGGGGAGCGCGAGCTGGTGGCCCGGCAGGTCTCGAGCCGCGGCGGACGCCTCAGGTGCCGCCTAGAGGGGGACCGGGTCCGGCTCGCCGGCGGCGCCAGGGTCTACCTGCGCGGCACCATCGAGGTGGGCTGACCGGGCCGCCGCAGGGGAACTCCCCCGGCCGCGGAGGACCCGGGCCCGGACGGGTCCCCGGGTGAACGGAGGGGTCCCCGGAGAAAGCAGAACGCCGCCCCGACGGTGGTCGGAGCGGCGTTCCGTTGGACGGTGGAGCGGCTGATGAGATTCGAACTCACGACATCAACCTTGGCAAGGTTGCGCTCTACCACTGAGCTACAGCCGCGTCGCGCAGAAGGATAGCTCGATGGCGGGGAGAGGCAACCCCGAGCCCGGAGAACCCGCCGGGGACCTAGGAGAGGGACTCCCGGATCCGCCCGGCCACGAAGTCCCCCGCGGCCCTCGCCGAGTCGGCGAGGCCCCGGCCCGCGGCGAGGCCGCAGGCGAGGGCCGCCGCGAAGCGGCATCCTGACCCCCGGATCCCCTCCCCCGGGACCCGCTCCCGCTCCAGCCAGCAGGGGGCCGCGCCCGGTTCCAGGACGAGATCGCGGATCACCCCATCGCCCCGCTCGTGGCCGCCGGTGACCACGACGCCGCTCACCCCCGCCCGCAGGAGCCCGTCCGCGGCGGCGAGGCGCGCGTCGCCCGAGTCCTCGAGGGCCCCCCGGTCGGTCCAGGTGAGCTCGGCGAGCTCGTCCAGGTTGGGCGTCAGGATCGGGCCCGAGACCAGCAGGCTGTCCCGGGCCTGGACCAGCTCCCGGTCCGTCCAGAAGCGGTAACCGCTGGAGGCGCGGATCACCGGGTCGACGACCGCGGGGATCCAGCGCGCGCCGTGGCGCCCCCGGGCCACGAGCCGCGCCGCCTCCACGATGGACGCGACCCCGGGGAGGAGGCCGAACTTCATGGCGGTGATGCCCCCGCCGGTGCCGTCGAAGAGCGCCTCGGCCTCCCGGGCCCACATCATCCTCTCCTCCACCCGGCGGACCTCGAAGAGGTCCTGGTCGGTGAGGGCGCTGGCGACCTCGTGGTGGGCGCGCTCGAAGGCCCGGGCGGCGTCCCGGTCGGCGTCCAGTCCGGCGCCCCCCGAGGAGTCCACCCCGCCCACGAAGAGGACCCCGCTCGCCTGCGTCTCGTCGGTGCTGGTCATGGGCGTCAGCCTAGCCGAACGCCCCCCCACGCGAACCTCTCGGACCGGGGCGCCTCGCAGTCCCCGCTGACAGGGTCCGCTGGCTGGGTCCGCTGGCTGGGTCCGCTGGCTGGGTCCGCTCGGGGGGAGCTATCCGCCGCGCCTCCTCGCCGCGCGCACTCGCCGGGCGTCCTGGACGCGCCTGATCGCCGCGTCTACTCGTCGAGGCGCCGACCCTCCGGCGCCTCCGTCCCCTCGTCGCCCGCCGTGGAGATGACCGCCAGCGCGTTCTTCAGGAGGCGCCGCTCGATGCTGCCGATCGCGCTCTGCCCCGGATCCTCCAGGGGGATCCTCCCGCCCGCGATGTGCCCGTGGCCGCCGAAGGACCCCTCGTCCCCCAGGACGCGCTCGATGAGCGGGTAGGCCTTCCCGAAGGCGTAGTCCGTGCGGAGGGACAGCACGTAGGAGTCCTCGAAGGCGCCGCCGGCCACGACCCAGGAGCAGCCCTTCATGCGCAGGAAGAAGTCCGCCATCTCGGCCACGTGCTCCGGGTTCTCCACGCGGCCGAGCAGCGCGATGATGAGCGGTCCGTGCTGCCTCGCCGTCGTGAGCGCCTGGGCCACGTGGCGGTAGTAGCTCCGGGACAGGGGCGGGTTGTCGATGGCGGCGATCCGCGAGCGGTCACCGCGCTTGAAGGTCTCGATGTACGCCTCCTCGTCGAGGGGCGCCGCGTTGCGCGAGAGGTCGGCGGTGTCGTACCGGATGCCGCAGAACAGGGCCGACGCGGTCCGCTCGTCGAGGGGGACCCCCGCGTCGCGCAGGTACTCGTAGAGCATCGAGGAGGTGGCGCCGAGGTCGATCCGCACGTCCTCGTGGGGCACGCCCCCGCCCTCCTCCTCCGCGGCCTGGGGGGAGCGGTGGTGGTCGAAGACCCCGATCACGGCGGGAGCCGCGGGCACCACCGTGTGGCGGAACGCCGGCTGGGTGTCCACGAGGAGCACGCCGCAGAACTTGCTCGCGTCGGTGGCCTCGTAGTCCGCGAGGTCCAGCTCGAGGGTGTCGAGGAGCGCGACGTTCTCCGCCCGGTGGACCTTACCGTGGGTCGCGACGACGCAGCGATGACCGAAGCCCTCCTCGAGCAGCAGCCGCAGCCCCTCGCAGGCGCCGAGGGCGTCCGGGTCGGGACCCATGTGGGTGAGGATCAGGAACCGGCCGCGCACCTCGGGCGCGGCGTCCCGGCAGCAGTCCTCGAGCACCGCGCGCAGGTGCTCGACGGGCGAGGCGCCGTCGAAGCGGACCGCCGGCTCCGCGGCCTCGGCCGCGCTCGGCTCGCCCTGGTCGGCGGGCGCCGTGGTGGGTCCTCGCATGGCGTCGGTCATCGGAGGCGAGCGGGGCCGTGGGTCGCCTCGCTCGGACGGAGCATTATCGAGTGTTCCGGGGGGTGGAGACCATGACCCTCTCCGAGAAGGTGACGACGAACAGCGCGCAAGGCTCGATATCGACGCAACTTACGGCCATCTGGCCGATTCGGGACCCGGGTCCCAGCGGCCCTCAGTAGCCGAGCCCGAGCAGGTACTGCACCGAGGCCAGCACCTCGGGGCGGCCGTGGGAGGGGTCCACGTCCACCACCCGCGCGCACTCCTTGGGGAGGTACTCGGCGACGAGCTTGAAGTCGACCTCGCCGAGGCTGGGCGGGAGCCCGAACTCCGCGTCCGTGGCGTCCCGCAGGTGCACGCCGAGGGACCGGCTCGCGAAGGCCTCCAGCCAAGCGCCCTGGTCCGGGATGCCGAGGTTGCCGCGGCGGTGGATCCGCGCGGTGTCGTGCCAGTACCCGACCTTCTGGGCCGAGAGGTCGTCGAGGATCCACTGGACCGCCTCGAAGCCGAAGAGGTCGTAGAGGTCGTTGCCCGGCGCGATCGCGAAGGCCGTCTCCGGGAACTCGCTGCGCAGCTTGTGCACGGACCGGCAGAAGTGCTCGATCTGCCGCTGGGACTTGGTCTGGAGCCGGTGGACGAAGTCCCGCGTCCGCTCACGGACGATGTCGAGGTCGTCGGCGTGGGTCGAGGCGTGCTCCTCCAGCAGGTCGGCCGCCTCGCGCTCCAGGGCGGCGTCCTCCACCGCGCACCCGCGGAGGATGACCACCGGGGCTCCCAGGCTCTGGGCGAGCTGGACGTGACGGCGCGAGCTGTTCAGCGCCATCTCCCGCTGGTCGGCGTCGAGGCTGCCGAGCATGCTCCCGGTCATGTGCGGGGTCTTCGGCTTGAGCGAGCCCACGACCACGCAGGTCATCTCGATGCCGGTCTCGCGCCGCGCGTCCTCCCACCCGCGGAGCTCCGGCGGGGTCGCCGAGAGGCCGAGCTCCAGCTTGCGGAACCCCATCGCCACGGCGGAGAACGCCTGGTCCTCGATCGACCGCAGGCGAG
>JASFWR010000328.1:0-4354 GCA_050049155.1 Planctomycetota bacterium
AGCGCGCCTACGTGACGGTCCTCAACCAGCGCGCCTACATCCAGGACTTCGACGTCGAGGTCGCCCAGTTCCAGGCGGTCGCCGACCCGGTGGTGAACGTGCTCAACGAGGGCGTGGTCCTCGACGTGCGCCCGACCATCCTCGAGAACCGCCAGTGGCTGCGCCTCGAGATCCAGCCGACCGTCGCCAAGGTCGTCGCGCTCCGGAACTTCTCGACCACCCTGGGCGGCAACACCGCTCCGGTCGAGTTCCAGCTCCCCGAGCTCGAGGTCCAGAGCGTGAACACGAGCGCCTTCCTCCCGGACGGCGGCTCGCTGCTCCTCGGCGGCCTCTCCCGGATCCGGAACGTCGAGCGCCGCGCGGAGGTCCCGTGGATCGGTCAGATCCCGGTCCTCGGCTTCCTCTTCAAGAGCGAGGGCTTCAACGACGAGCGCAACTCGCTCATGGTCCTGGTCAAGGCGACCATCACCAACATCCGCGAGTCGGTCGAGTCGAAGCTCGAGGCCCAGTGAGGCCCGGCCGCTGATCGGGCGCGGGTGACCCCGCCGACCCGACACCTCCGGAGAGCCCGGCGTCCCCAGGACGCCGGGCTCTCCGCGTTCCCGGCGGGCCCACGTCCCTGACGCCGCGCCGCTCGCAGGGTCGCAGCGCCTCCGCCCGTGGGCGCCTCGATGCTCGCTGTGACCTGATCCGGGCTGTGCCCCGAGCCGCGCAGGGGACCGATCCGCAGAGGGGGCCGGATCCACTCAGGGTCTCCGTTCGCGCGCGATCGCTGCCCAACCGACGCCACCGTCCACGCCGGTCTCCCCCAGCCTTCCCGCCCCAGCAGGCGCCACCCACCGCACGGCCCTCCTTCGGCGCGCTCACGGCGAGGCGCTCGGGTCCGAGGGCCCATCGGGCTCCAGTCGCGGCCCGTTCCGTCCGATGGACCCCCC
This sequence comes from Planctomycetota bacterium, assembly GCA_050049155.1. Classification (GTDB taxonomy): domain Bacteria; phylum Planctomycetota; class UBA1135; order UBA1135; genus Saltatorellus. The sequence goes on from JASFWR010000328.1 coordinate 936, forward strand.
GGGACCCCCGGTGCACAATGACGCGGTCCGCTTCCCACCCTCCTCCCCTCGCCCTCCCATGAAGGCCGTCCTCTTCGACATCGACGACACCCTCTTCTCGACCACCGAGTTCGCGCGCAACGCGCGGGCCCGCGCCGTGGACGCGATGATCGAGACCGGCCTGGAGGCCACCCACGAGGAGGTGGCCACGGAGCTCCAGGAGGTGGTGCGCGAGTTCGGCTCGAACTACAGCCACCACTACGACAAGCTGATCCAGCGGCTCCCTCCCCACCAGAAGCGCGACGTCAACCCGGCGCTCATCGTCGCCGCCGGTATGGCGGCGTACCACGACACCAAGTTCGAGGACCTCCGCGCGTTCGACGACGTCAAGCCGTTCCTCAGCGCGCTCCTCGAGGCCCGGATCCGGACGGGGATCATCACCCACGGCTGGACGACGAAGCAGTCGGAGAAGCTGATCCGCCTCGGGCTCGTCCCGCTGCTCGGCCCGCGGCACGTGTTCATCTCCGACCAGGTGGGCATCAGCAAGCCGAACCCGAAGCTGTACCAGCACGCCCTGCGGGAGATGGGCCTCCTCCCCGGCGAGGTCCTCTACGTGGGCGACAACCTCGCCAACGACATCGTCCCGCCCGCGAGCATCGGCATGCACACCGCCTGGATCCGGCGCGCCGCCCGGGAGGGCCAGGACGTGGAGGCGGCCAACCCCGAGTTCGTGGTGGACGACTTCCGGGAGCTCGCGGCGATCCTCCGCGAGCGCTTCCAGATCCCGCTCCAGCAGTTCTGAGCTCGGGATGGCGGAGCGGCCTCAGCCCTCCGCCGGCGTCGGCCCGCGCGCGCCCTCCAGCAGCCGCAGGCGGTGGTGCGCCGACCCGTCGCTGAACCGGGCCGGCGGCGAGAGGTCGGCGATGACCACCTCGGTCCGCTCCCTCTCCCCCGCGGCCTCGATCCCCCCGTCCGGTCGCACCACGAAGGGCGCGAAGGCGCTGTGCGCCCTCGAGGTGTTGCTACCCACCACCCAGAGGTGGTTGCAGACGGCGTGGGCGCGTGCGGTCGCCGGGATCACCTCCACGAGCCCCCTCCCCTCGCGCTCCCAGGCCTCCGCCTCGTACGCCCCGTCGTACCAGCAATGCAGGACCGCGTCCGCGCCGAGGCGCGCGTACTCACGGAACACCTCCGGGTAGCGCCACTCGTGACAGATGGCGACGCCGCAGCGATAGCCGTCCACCTCGAACAGGAGCGGCGACGTCCCCGGCTCGAAGTGCGCGAGCTCGGTGCGCGCCAGCAGGCGCTTGTCGTAGCGCCCGTGGACGCTCCCGTCCGGCGCCAGCACGAGCGCCGAGTTGCGGGGGCGGTCGGGGTCACCGGACCGGGTGACGGTGCCGAGGACGACCCACAGGCCCGCCGCAGCCGCGGCCTCTCGAACCCGCTCCGTGGCGCCCTCGAGCGCCTCCCAGTCGAACGCGGACAGGTCCGGGAACTCGGCGGGCGTGTATCCCGAGAGGGCCGTCTCCGGGAACACGACGAGCCGCGCCCCCGCCGCTCGTGAGGCCTCCACCAGCGAGCACACCTCGTCCGCGTTGGAGGCGGGGCCTCGCCCCACCGGGAACTGCGCCGCGCCGACGCGGAGGGTCGGAGGCGAGGAGCAGCCCCCTTCAGCCATCGTAGAAGCAGGGCTCGTGGAGCCCGATGAGCTGCCGCTGCCGGAGCGTCCGGGCCCGCTCCCGCGCCTCGGGAGCGGCGGCGCTGCAGCGCTCGCTCGGGTGGACCCGGGGCGCGATCTCTCGGCGCGCGTAGATGCACTGCACGAAGTCCCGCCCGCGGGTGCCCTCGTGCTGGGGCATCCGTCGGTGCCAGGTGTCCGAGACGAAGAGCGTCACGTCACCTGCCGAGGCCGTGTGCACTTCCGCGCCGCGCCCCTCGTACGTCAGGTCGAGGTCCCACATGCGCTCGTGGGGCGGCAGCCCGCCTGATCGGTGGCTCCCCGGCAGGATCGCCGTAGGGCCGTCTTCGAGGCGGACGTCCTGCAGGTACAGCTGGGCGGTCACCACGAAGACCGGATACGGGATCTCGTCGGGCCAGGGGACCCCGGGCGGCCTCACCACGTGCGGGCCCCCGTCCACGTGCCACTGCTGCCCGTCCGGCGCCGAGGCGCGGTCCGCCGGGTTTCTCCACGCGGTGTTCGCGATGACGTGACAGTCCTCCCCCAGGAGCGGCTCCACGGCGTCGAGGACCCTCCGGGTCTCGAGGGCCGCCTGCACGAGCGGGCTGCGGTTGAACATCTCGTACCGGAACATCTCCGAGCGCGGAGGCTCCGGCGCGCCGACGCGCCCGTCCGGAGCGTACTCCCGGAAGACCCGGTCCACGTCCGCCCGGAGCCCCGCGACCTGGTCCGCGTCGAACACCCCACGGAGGAGGACGTGCCCCTCCTTCTCCAGGGCGTGCGCGTCCGCCGAGGCCGGCTCCTCGCGGTATCGGTTGTAGTGGAGGTGCTTGCGCAGCATCGGGCGGGCCTCGAGCTCATTGACGCGGGCCCGAGGCTCGAGCTCGGCGGCGCCGGCCCCCCGTCTCGCCCGTCGGGGCTTACCTTACCGATGTCGAGCCGCGAGACCGTCGGCCAAAGTGCGACAGCGCGCGTCGCACCGTCGAAGAGGCCGCCCGGCCGCTCCCTCGCTACATCCCGAGGAGGAGCGCGAGCACCGCGACCCACATGACGGTCAGGAACCGCCAGTAGCCGTAGAGCAGCTGGAGCGAGCCGCTCAGGGGGCCCCGGCCGCCGGTGGAGCGCGCGAGGACGATCCCGTTGGCCACCACCCCGCCGAGCACGTGGGCGGCGTGGGCGATGGTGAGCATCAGGAAGAGGAAGCCCTCCATCCGGAGGGTCCCGTCGCCGTCCGGATCGCCCTGGGCGATCAGGGGGAACCAGCTGATGCTCTGGACCACGACGTAGACGAGGGCGGTGACGAGGGTCACCGCCGTCAGGCGGAAGGCGGCGGGCCGGTCGTCCACCCGCTTGAAGGCGCGCATGGCGGCGACGTCCGCAGCCACCAGGAGGATGGTCGCTATGGCGAGGCGCAGGATCTCCCCGGAGTCCACGGCCCCCTCCCAGTCGGCCCGGTTGCGCCACCAGATGATCCCGTAGGCCGCGAAGGTCGCGCCGAAGATCATGGTCAGCGACGCGAGGAAGAGCTTCATGCCGAGGCCGAGGACCTCGGCCTCCGTGGCCGGCACGTCGGCGGGGTCGACGCCTCGGGCCCCGGCGCCGGCGTAGCCGTCCGGGGGGAGGTCGCCGGAGGCCTCCAGGCGCGCGTGGCGCTCGAGGCGGCGGAGGGGTCCGGGGGTCGAGTGGCTCATGGGACGGTGGGCGGTGCGCTCCGGAATCTAGGACATGTTCGCGGCGCTCGGGACCGGCGATGCCCCGCCAG
>JASFWR010000329.1:0-4344 GCA_050049155.1 Planctomycetota bacterium
CCGGCAGCGGCAGCTACTCGGGGCCGGGCGGCTACGACATCCACTGATTCGCGGTCGGGCACTCAGTCGCGGTCGGACGCTGAGCCGCGGTCGGAGCCCCGAAGGGGCTGGCGCGCGACCTGAGGTCCGAGGCACGCGGCAGGCTCGCCGCGCGCCCGGCGGTCACTCCACGAGGTCCACGCCAAGCCGGCGGAGCAGCTCGAAGCCGCCGGCGGCCTCGACGCCCACCTCGTGGAGGGCCGTGCCGTCGTGGATCGGCCAGCGGCGCAGGCGGTAGGGGTCCGTGTCCGCGTGGTTCACCCCGGCGTGGGTGGTGACGGCGCAGGCGTAGCCCGCCTCGCGGGCGGCGGCCGCGCTCCCGTCGTCGAAGTCCCAGCGGCGGCCGTAGGGGTAGGCGAAGACGTGACCGGACGAGCCGGGCTCGGCGCCCCCGTCCCCGGGCGCCTCCTCCCCGAAGAGCTCGCGCAGGAGCGCCGCCCCGCCGCCGATCTCCTCGCGCTGCCCGGCCGCGTCCAGGCGCGAGAGCACCGGGTGGTGCGCGGTGTGCCCGCCCACCTCCACCGGCCCCGCCGCCGCGAGGGCCCGCGCCTCCCCGTGGGAGAGGTAGAGGGCGTCCACGATCTCAGTGGGATCGCCGCCCTCCTCCGCCACGAGCGCGGCGAGCGCCGCGTCCCGGGCGGCCGGGTCGGCGTCGTACTTGAGCTGCCGCTTGAGCGCGCCGGCGTCCGCCGTCCCCCGGGGCGAACCCGGAGCGTCGCCGAGGCGCTCCGCCAGCCGGCGGGCCGCCTCCTCCGCGCCGAGCCGCCCCACCAGCCAGCCGAGGGCGTGGAGCCAGGGCAGCCTCCGCGCGGCGACGGCGCCGCCCTCGAGGAACACCGTGGCCCGCGCCCCGGCGCGCTCGAGCAGGGGGACCAGGTCGTGGAGGTTGTCGCGGTACCCGTCGTCCATGGTCAGGGCCACCATCGACCGGCCGCCGCGGCCCTCGCGGAGCCGGGCGAGCCCCTCGCCGAGGGTGACCAGGTCGTGGGTGCGCCCGAGGGCGCGCAGGAGCGACTCCAGCCGCCCCGCGCTGATCTTCATGTCCGCGTCGAGGGCGCCGTTGGTGGCCGGCTGGTCCACGCAGTGGCCGTAGAGCACCAGGAGCCGCGGGCGGGAGAGCCGGTCCACGAGGCGGTGCAGCCCCGTCGCCCAGAGGACGCGCGCGTAGAGGCCGCGCAGGCGCCCCTTCATGCGGTGCTTCAGCCCCACGGCGCCGGCCTCAGCCGATCAGCTCCGCGTCACGGTCCGCGTCGGTCCAGAACCAGCGCGCCGGCTGGCGCGCCACGGCCGTCGCCGGGTGGGCCTCGTCCAGCACGTGCAGGATGATCGGCCGCACGTCCTCGGGCTTCGACGGTCGGAACCCCGAGCCCCGGAGCTCCCGCTCCCAGGAGGACCCGACCACGGCGTGGGCGCGGGCCACGGAGGCGCCGGCCTTGCGGAGGTGGCCGAGGCCGGCCTCGAGGGCCGCCGCGAAGGCCACGTCGTCCACGGCCACGAGGTCCACCACGTAGCCCGCGGTCTCCCCGCGGTCGGGGAGCTGGACCACGCACCAGCCGCACATGCTGCCGTCCGGCTGGTAGACGCCGTGGCAGCGGAAGCGGCCCGAGGGCGCGTCCACGAAGCGCCAGTTCATGTACTCGTGATCCCGCCGGATGAACCAGGGGTGCCGCGCCGCCACCGCGTCCGCCACCGCGTCGGCCTCGGGCTTGAAGCGCGCGATCGGCACGACGTTCACCCGCTCGAAGAAGCGCTTGCGGAGCCGGCCGCGGGCCATGGTGCCCCGCCACGCCGTCCACGGGACCGTGGCGGCCGCGAGGCGGCTGACCTTCATGCGCTCCGCCCGGGCCCCGGCGTCGCTCACGAGGACGAACGTCCAGGGGCGCAGCTGGCCGACCTCCTCCCAGCCGAGGTCCCGCACGAAGATGTGGGCCGAGGCGCGGTTGGGCAGCCCGAAGACCACGGGCCAGCCCGCCTCCCGGGCGGCCGCCATGGTGGCGCGGTCGAGCCCGGAGAAGAGCCCGCCCCCGCGGGCCTCGGGGGCCGTCATCACGTCCCCGGTCTCCCCCACGAGGACCTCCTCCGCCCCGGCCAGCCGGCGGGGACCGCAGGCGTAGCTGGCGAGGATCCCGTCGTCGCCGTCCACCACGGTGGTCAGCGCGGCCCCGTGGGGCCCCTGGTCGTAGCGCCAGGGGAGGACCGAGCCCCCGTCCGTGCGGTCGAAGCAGCGGTCGAAGAGGGCGGCCTGGGCGGCGCGGTCCGCGGGGGAGCCGGCGCGGCAGGGTGAGGGGGCGTCGGGCTGAGTCATGGGTCTCGGGTCGGGTCCCGGTCGAGATGGTAGCGGTCCGACCTCTCGGTTCGACCGCCCGTAGCCGCAAGACGCGCCGGGATCGGTCTGATAGAACGTCGGCGGCCCGGGGCGTCCCGCGGCGATCCCCCGGCTGCGCTCCTCCGCAGCGAGCCCCAGCGGCCCTGCCCGGGACCGCTCCCCGGCCCACCGTTCCTCCTCCCGGCTCCCCCTCTCCGGCTCCCCTTCCCACCTCCCCTCCCCATGGCCAAGCTGATCGAGTGCGTCCCCAACTTCTCCGAGGGCCGCGACCCCGCCGTCCTCGAGGCCATCTCCAACGCGGTGCGAAGCGTGGACGGGGTCACCCTCCTGGACGTGGACCCGGGCAAGGCCACCCACCGCACGGTGTTCACCTTCGTCGGTGAGCCCGGCCCGGTGATCGAGGCCGCGGTCCAGGCCGCGCGGGTCGGGGCCGAGCGGATCGACATGTCGGTGCACAGTGGCGAGCACCCCCGCTTCGGCGGGATGGACGTGTGCCCCCTGGTCCCCGTCGCCGGGATCACCATGGAGGAGACCGTCGAGCACGCCCGCGAGCTGGCGCGGCGCCTCGGCGAGGAGGTGGGGCTCACCGTCTACTGCTACGAGAGCGCGGCCTTCACCGAGGAGCGGCGGAACCTCGCGGTGGTGCGCGCGGGCGAGTACGAGGGGCTCGCGGCGCGCGTGGGCACCGAGGAGTGGAAGCCCGACTTCGGCCCGGCGGAGTTTCAGCCGCGGACCGGCGCCACGGCGGTGGGCGCCCGGGACTTCCTCGTGGCCTACAACGTCAACTTGAACACCACGTCCTCCCGGCGGGCCAACGCCATCGCCTTCGACGTGCGCGAGAAGGGCCGGATCCTGCGGGAGCCGGACCCGCTCACGGGCGAGGTGGTCCGCGACGAGAACGGGGACCCCGTCTGGAAGCCGGGGATGTTGAAGGCCTGCAAGGGCATCGGCTGGTACATCGAGGAGTACGGCGTGGCGCAGATCTCCATGAACCTCACCGACCTGTCGGTGACGCCCGTCCACGCCGCGTTCGACGCCTGCGAGGAGCGCGCCACCGCCCGCGGCATCCGGGTCACGGGCTCGGAGATCGTCGGCCTCGTGCCGCTCTCCGTGCTGCTCGACGCCGGCCGCCACTACCTCGCCCGCCAGGGACGGTCCCTCGGCGTCAGCGACGCGGAGCTCATCAAGATCGCCGTGCGGACCATGGGCCTCGACGAGCTCTCGCCGTTCGATCCGGCGAAGCGCGTGATCGAGTACGCGATCCGTGACGCCGGCAGCAAGCGCCTCGTGGACATGACCCTGGAGGGGCTCGTGCACGAGACCGCGTCGGAGTCCCCGGCCCCCGGCGGCGGGTCCGTGGCCGCCGCGGTGGGCGCCCTCGGCGCGGCCCTCGGCACGATGGTGGCCAACCTCTCCAGCCACAAGCGGGGCTGGGACGACCGCTGGCGGGAGTTCTCGGAGGTCGCCGAGGCGGGCAAGGGCTGCCACGACGCCCTCCTGGGGCTCGTCGACGAGGACACGGAGGCGTTCAACCGGATCATGGCGGCGTGGAAGGCGGACGACGCGGTCCGCGCCGACGCCATCCAGGCCGCGACCCGTTACGCGATCGAGGTGCCGCTCCGGGTGATGCGCACGTCGCTCGAGGCCATGGGGGTCTGCGAGGCCATGGCGGAGAAGGGCATGGAGGCGTCCCTCTCGGACGCCGCCGTCGGGGCCCTGTGCGTCCGGACCGCCGTGCTGGGCGCGGGGCTGAACGTGCGCATCAACGCGAAGGATCTCTCCGACGAGGCGACCCGCGAGGCGTTCCTCGAGGAGGCCGGCCGGCTCGAGCAGGAGGCCATGGCGCGCGAGACGGCGCTGCTCGAGAGCGTCCGGGGGCGGCTCGGCTGAGCCCCGCGGGGCCCCCACGGCCCCATCGCACGGAACCGCGGCCAGGCACGGGCCCGGAGCGGATTCAGCGCAGAGTCAGCGCGGGCCTC
>JASFWR010000083.1:0-11545 GCA_050049155.1 Planctomycetota bacterium
ACTTCGAGTCCTGGATCGTCTTCGCCAAGGCGGGGCCGGTCCGGCTGCTGCTCCCGGGCGGCTACATCACCATCGGCCTCTTCACCCTGAACCTGCTGGTGGGCGGACTCGTGCGCATCCGCAAGTCGAGGCGCACGGTGGGGGTGATCATCGCCCACGTGGGCATCGCGCTGATGATGCTCGGCGGGCTCGTGGAGCACGCCACCAGCGTCTACGGCCGCATCGTGCTCCACGAGAACGAGGAGGGCGGCGAGTTCGAGGAGTACGCCGGGTGGGAGCTGGTGCTCTGGGACTCCACCCAGACCCGCGACGTGCAGGAGTACACCGTGCCGGAGGCCGCCTTCGCCGGGCTCGACGGTGAGGGGGAGCGCGAGCTCGTGAGCGAGGCGCTCCCCTTCCGGCTCGTGGCGACGCGGTACATGCGCAACGCCCGGCCGGTGGCGGTGGGCGCGGAGACCCCGCCGGTGCCCTCCTACGGCGGCTTCTTCCTCGCGGAGCAGCCCCGCAGCAAGAAGGCGGAGGCGGACCTCCCCGGCCTCTACCTGCGGGCGGAGAGCACCAACGGGCGGACCGTCGGCGAGTCGTTCCTGTTCGGCCGCGAGCTCCACCCCTGGCTCTTCGAGGCCGGCGGCAAGGTCTGGGCGGCGGCGCTGCGTCACCGACGGCACGACATGCCGTTCCGGCTGCGGCTCGAGGAGTTCACCAAGGACGACCACCCGGGGATCGCCATGGCCCGGGCCTACTCCAGCGCGGTGGTCCGGGTGGACGGGGACGGCTCCGAGGTCCCGGTGCTGATCGAGATGAACAAGCCCCTGCGCTCCGACGGCCTCATCGTCTACCAGGCGAGCTACGGCCCGCCCGAGGGCGTCCCGGGGGAGCCCTACAGCGTCCTCGCCGTGTCCAAGAACCCGAGCGACCGGATCCCGTGGATCTCGGTCAGCGTCATCGCCCTCGGGCTGATCTGGACCTTCCTCGACCGGCTGCTGCTCTTCCTCGGGAAGGAGCGGCGGCGGTCCGCCCGCCCCGCGGCCGCCGCGGAGGGAGACCGATGATCCGACCCCTCGAGCTCCTCGGCCGACTGCCGCTCCAGGCGGCCCTCGCCGCGCTGCTGGCCCTCGCGCTGGCGCCCTCGTCGGCCGCCCAGCGGAAGGTGGAGCAGGTGGACGTGGAGACCCCGCGGACGGCGCCGTGGCCCGAGGAGGTGCTGGAGGCCTTCGCGCGCCTCCCGGTCCAGGACCGCGGCCGGGTCAAGCCCCTCTCCACCGTGGCCGGCTTCCGGATGCTCAACACCAACGGGCGCCGGAAGTTCCAGATCCCCGAGGGCTCGGGGCTGCCCACCGAGGGGGAGACGCTCTCTCCCACCGGCTGGTACCTGGACGCCATGCTCTTCCCGGAGCAGGCCCGCACCTACGAGGTGTTCCTCGTGGACGACAACGCCGTCCTCGAGGCGATGGGGCTGCGCTTCGAGGGGCGCAAGCGCCGGGACCGGTACTCCTACGACCAGCTGGCTGCTGGCCGCGGGCGGATGGAGGAGCTCGCGCGGCAGGCCTTCGCCAAGGAGGCGGAGGACCGTAGCCGGGTGGAGACGCAGCTGATCGCGCTGCGGGAGAACCTGATCCAGTACGAGCTGCTGGAGCGGACCTTCAGCGCCCTGCAGGTGCGGCTGCCGGAGGACACCCCCGCGGAGCTGCTGACCGTCTACCCCGAGGCCGAGGGCGGGGCGAGCATCGACGCGACCCTCGTGCTCGAGCGGTGGCCCATGGCGCTGGAGTGGCGGCGCGAGGCCCAGGGCGAGGCCGAGGGCGTCGCCCGGGACGAGGCCCTGAGCCCGCTGTACAACAACATCCTCCTGCTGATCGAGACCTCGGAGTTCAGCCTCGCGCTGTTCCCGCCTGCGGACCCGGAGGTGGAGCAGTGGTCCACGGCCGGGGCGCTGCTGGAGCGGCTCCTGGATCCGCAGCAGGCCTCCCCCGGGGACTCGGAGCTGGGCCTCTTCGAGGCCTACGCGGGCATCGCCGGAGTGGACCGCTCGGTGGACGCCATGGGGCCCGCCGTCCTCGCGGCGGCCTCCGCCGCCCGGGCCGCGGCGGACGCTCGAGGGGAGTACGCCAAGATCCCCATGGAGGTCGGCTACTACGAGCGCGACTACTTCACCAACGCGCTGGTGCTGTTCCTGCTGGGCTTCGTGGCCATCGCCGCCTCCTGGCTGCGCCCGGGCGGCAAGCTGCTCCCCCGGGTGACCTGGGTCGCCGTCGCCCTCGGTCTCGGCTTCGCCTCTGCCGGGGTGACCGTGCGCTGCCTGCTCCTCGAGCGGCCGCCCGTGGCCACTCTCTACGAGACCATCCTCTTCATCACGTCGGTGGCGGTGCTCGTGTGCCTCGCCGCGGAGCGGATGACCCGGGAGCGCGTGGCCCTGGCGCTGGGCGCGACCCTCGGCGCCGCGGGGATGTTCCTGGCCATGCGCTACGAGGTGGTCGAGGCCGCCAGCCAGGGCGACACCATGGGTGGGCTCATCGCCGTGCTCAACACCAACTTCTGGCTGGCCACCCACGTCACCACCGTGACCATGGGCTACTCCGCCGGCCTGCTCGCCGCCGCCCTCGGCCACGTCTGGCTCTTCCTACGCCTCGGCCGCGCGGTGCGCGCCGGGGGCCCGACCCTCAGCCGGGAGCAGTCCGAGTGGTTCCGGCGCTTCGGGCGGATGACCTACGGCGTGCTCTGCTTCGGGCTCCTGTTCTCGGTGGTGGGGACCATCCTCGGCGGCGTCTGGGCCAACGACTCCTGGGGCCGCTTCTGGGGCTGGGACCCGAAGGAGAACGGCGCCCTGATGATCGTGCTCTACGAGCTCGTCATCCTCCACGCGCGGATGGGGGGCTACATCAAGGACTTCGGCGTCGCGGTGCTCTCGGTGGTGGGCGGTGCCATCGTGGCCTTCTCCTGGTTCCACGTGAACCAGCTGGGCGTCGGGCTCCACTCCTACGGCTTCACGGAGGGGGTGCTCGACACCCTGTGGACCTACTACTTCCTCGTCGGCGGGTTCGTCGCCCTCTCGCTCGGAGGATGGTTCCTCCTGATGCGTCCGCGGCGTAACCTCGGGGCAGCATGACCCGAGAGACCGACCCGGCCGCCCCCGGCGGCGCCCAGATCCTGGACGGCAAGGCCACCGCGAAGGCGGTGCGCGAGGACGTGGCCCGGGGCGTGGAGGCCCTGATGTCCGGGGGCGGGCGGCAGCCCGGCCTGACGGTGGTGCTGGTGGGGGACGACCCCGCGAGCCAGGTCTACGTGCGCTCCAAGGACCGGGCGGCCACCGAGGCCGGCTTCGAGGTCCAAACCGTTCGCATGGGAGCCGAGAGCACCCAGGCGGAGGTGGAGGACGTGGTGCGCGGGCTCAACGGGGACGACGCCGTGGACGGTATCCTCGTGCAGCTGCCCCTGCCCCGGGGTCTCGACGCCGGCGCGGTCACCGAGCTGATCGACCCGGCCAAGGACGTGGACGGCCTCACCCGCGCCAACATCGCGCGGCTGGTGCTCGGCCAGGACGGCCACGTCCCCTGCACGCCCGCGGGCTGCGTGGAGATCTGCGACCGTCACGGCATCTCCCTGGAGGGCAAGGACGTGGTGGTGATCGGCCGCTCGAACCTGGTGGGCAAGCCGTTCGCGCAGCTGGCCCTCGCCCGCAACGCCACGGTCACCGTGTGCCACAGCCGGACCCGGGACCTCGAGGCCCACTGCCGCGCGGCGGACGTGATCGTGGCCGCCGTCGGGGTCACGGAGCTCGTGAAGGGCTCCTGGGTCAAGGAGGGCGCGGTGGTCCTCGACGTCGGGATCAACCGCGGCGAGGACGGGAAGCTGCGCGGGGACGTGGACTTCGCCGCCGCCAGCGAGCGGGCCTCCGCCATCACGCCGGTGCCCGGCGGCGTCGGGCCCATGACCATCGCGATGCTGCTGGCCAACACCCTCGAGGCCGCCCGCCGCCGCCAGGGGCGCGCCTGAGCCGCGCGCGCGGAGGGGACCCATGACGAGCTACGACGACGGGTACGGCCGGCCCCAGCCGCAGGTGTCCTTCCCGCCGCTCACCCCGTGGGTGCGGCGCCTGCTCATCGCGAACGTGACGGTGTTCGTGTTCCTGATGGTGGTGGGCCTCGGCTCCCTGGGCCTCCAGAGCACGGTCATCGACCTGTTCGGCCTCGACCCCGACATGTGGCGCTCCTACGTCCCCGCTGTCTGGCAGCTCGGGACGTACGCCTTCCTGCACGACATGGGCGGGCTCGGGCACCTGCTCTTCAACATGCTGGTGCTGTACTTCTTCGGCACCATGCTCGAGGGGATCATCGGGAGCCGCCGCTTCATCACCCACTACATGGGGGCGGCCATGGCGGGGGGCCTCCTGCACCTGGTGGTGGAGCTGAGCAAGGGGAACGAGGCCTACCTCCCCGCCATCGGTGCGTCCGGGGCGGTGATGGGGGTGGTGGTGGCCACCGCCACCCTGCGGCCCCACACCCAGGTCCTGTTCATCTTCATCCCCGTGAAGCTCTGGGTCATGGCGGCGCTCTACGTGGCCTCGGACCTCTACCCGCTGATCCGGGAGCTCTCCGGCGCGGGGCGCTCCGGGAACGTGGCCCACATCATCCACCTCGGCGGCGCCCTGTACGGCTTCCTCGGCGCCCGATACGGGCTCCTCATGAAGGACCCCTGGGCGACCCTCGAGCGCAAGCGCGCCGTGGCCGCCGCCGAGCGCAGCCTCGGGGACCGGCAGCGCCTCGACGCCCTGCTGGAGAAGATCAACCGCGAGGGGATCGGGTCCCTGAGCCGCTCGGAGAAGGCCTTCCTGAAGAAGGCCTCGGAGCGCGGCCAGCAGCGCTAGGCGCCCCTCCCGGGCCTCGCGCGCGGCCCGCGCCCGGGGGCGCTCGGCGGGCCCCGCCGGTCGCGCCCCGCGGCGGCTGGGAGGAGGGTCCCCTGGGGGCTACAGGAGGGGGCCTGCGCCGCTACCATGGGGCACCGCGGCCGCCCTCGAGCCCACCCGAACCGACATGGCACGACTCCCGATCCTCGCGCTCCTCTCGCTCCTCGTCACCTCCCTGCTCGCCGCCCCAGCCGGCGCGCAGGACGACAACACCAAGTTCCGCCTCGAGTTCGAGAAGGCCGCCAAGGTCGGCTCGAAGTCGAAGATGGACAGCCTGATGAAGGACAACCAGGACAAGGGCGTGTTCTGGATCCTCAACACGGCGGAGCAGATCTCCAACCAGCCGAGCGACGTGCTCTACGAGCGCTACGAGGCCATGGGCGGGTCCTGGAAGCGCTGCTTCGAGACGGACTTCCCCTCGAAGATGGAGCGCTTCTTCGCGCGGCTGGACATGAACCAGAAGCGCAACCGCTACACCCTCAAGGTCAACTTCGACAAGGTCAACAAGGCCCAGTTCGAGGCCATGGGCAAGAAGGACAAGGGCAAGCTGAAGCTCGTGGCCGACGAGTACACGGCCCTGGCCGAGGGCTTCAAGGAGCTCGGCGACGAGTGGATGGAGGGGCAGTGCCAGCTCGGGATCGCGGTGGCCCTCGAGGAGCAGTACCACGGCAAGAAGACGGACTTCAAGCGGGTCGCGGCGAGCTACGCGCGCTTCATCAAGATCCGCGAGGACATCGGCGTCAAGGACCGCAGCTACCGCGAGTCGGTGCCGCGCTTGAAGTCGCTCGAGGGGCTCGGCTTCGACGGCGGCGACGGCGCCAGCGGCGGCGAGGGCGGCGCGGCGGCCCCCGCCGGTCCCACCTCCACCGGGGAGGCGGTCACGGCCAAGCTCAGCTTCGAGGGCTTCTCCGCGGTCAAGGACACCTCGCGCCCCAACTACTACCTGGACGAGCACCGGCAGATCTGGCCGGCGGTGGTGCTCCAGGGCGTGGGCTCGTCGAGCAAGTTCTCGCGCGTGGCCGAGGGGCCGACGATGACCCGCGCCGCGTCGAGCAAGGTGACCATCGACGGGGGCGGGGTGGACGACTCCTGGCCCCTGCGGGGCAAGCTGGAGCCCGTCACCTTCGAGCTCGGCAGCGGCGCCTCGAAGCGCCGCTGGGCGGTCCTGTGCGACATGGGCCGCGAGGTCGACTACTACCAGGGCATCACGATGAACCTGGGGATGACCGACACCAACCTCAGCCTCTACTTCGTGCCCGGCTGCGCGATGGAGGGCGAGATCGCCGGTGAGAAGGTCCAGATCGTGGACGACAACTTCGACGGGATCTTCGGCTCGCTCCCGCAGCGCTGGCCGCACTTCGGGATGGTGAAGGACGCCTTCCAGCCCGAGTTCGACTCGATCCGTATCGGCGACGCGAAGAAGGCGCAGCCCTTCTCCGAGTACGTGAACCTCGGCAAGGCGGGCTGGCACAAGCTCGAGGCCCTCAACGGCGGCGTGGAGTTGAAGGCCCAGCCCTACGAGTTCAAGACGGGGACGGTGCAGCTCAAGTCCAAGGGGCTCAAGCCGGACTTCTTCGTCCTGAAGGGCATCGGCGAGGACCTGGAGAACACCTACATCGACGTGGCCGGCGGGAAGAAGGTGGAGGTGCCCATCGGGCGCTGGGAGCTCTGCTTCGGCCTCATCCGCAAGGGCAAGAAGATGCAGATGATGAAGGCGGTCATCCTGCCCACCGAGACCATGAAGGTCTTCGACGTGCGCGAGGGGGAGAACGTCACCATCCAGACGGGCTCGCCCTTCACCTTCGACTACGAGTACGCGGTCGCGAGCGACGGCGTCACCGTGGACGGGACGTCCATCCGCGTCGTCGGCGCGGGCGGGGAGTCCTACGAGCGCATCTACGGCGCGGTCCCGATCCCCGAGGCCTCGGTCCGGAAGAAGGGCGGCAAGCGCGCCATCATGACCGAGAAGATGAAGCCGGCCCTGGACCAGGACGGCGTGCAGAAGCACGGCTGGGCCGCCCTCTGGAAGCCCCTCGACAAGACATTCTCCGTCCGCGTCGACGAGGCCGAGGTGCAGCTGATGGAGAAGAAGAACCGGCTCTTCGGGAAGATCGAGTCCGACTGGAAGTGATGATGGGGGTGCGGCGCCGCGGCGCCGCGCACCCGGGCTCCCCCGGCGCCACCCTGGCCGCGGCGCCCTCCGCCGAAGCTCCTCCGCCCCGCCCCGCACCCACCTCGTTCGCCGCCCCGCGGCCGCCCCTCGCCCGTGCTCGACCTCAAGTTCATCGTCAACCACCCCGACGCCGTGAAGGCCGGGGCCGCGAAGAAGCACATCCCCTGTGACGTCGACGAGATCCTGCGCCTGGACGCCGAGAGGCGCGAGCTGGTGGGCAAGGTCGACGAGGCCCGCTCCCGCTCCAAGGCGGCGGGCAAGCAGATCGCCAGCGCCAGCCCCGAGGAGCGGCCCGCGCTGGTGGAGGCCCAGTCCCGGGAGAAGGCCGAGCTCAAGGCCATGGAGGCGCGCCAGAAGGAGGTCGTGGAGGCCCTGGACGCGCTCCTGCTCCTGGTGCCCAACGTCCCCGCCGACGCGGTCCCCGAGGGAGTGACAGACGAGGACAACGTGGAGATCAAGCGCTGGGGCGAGCCCCGGAGCTTCGACTTCGAGCCGCGCTCCCACAGCGAGCTCGGCGAGGCCCACGGCTGGATCGACGTGGTGCGCGGCGCCCGCCTCGCCGGGAGCCGGAACTACGTGCTGCTTGGGGACATGTCGCTCCTCGAGCACGCGGTGATGCGCTTCGCCTTCGACTCGATGGTGGCCAAGGGCTTCCAGGCGCTGTCCGTGCCCACCCTCGTGCGCAGCGAGACCATGGTGGGGACGGGGTACTTCCCCGGGGGCGAGGACCAGGCGTACCGCTGCGACGAGCGGGACGACCTGTGCCTGGTGGGGACCGCGGAGGTCCCGGTGACCGCGCTCTACCAGGACGAGATCCTCGACGGCGCGGACCTGCCCCTGAAGTTCGTGGCCCAGTCGAGCTGCTACCGCCGGGAGGCCGGGACCTACGGCAAGGACACCAAGGGCCTCTACCGGGTGCACCAGTTCCAGAAGGTGGAGCAGGTCATCGTGGACGTCGCGGACGAGGCCGGAAGCCTCGAGCACCACCAGGCGATCCTGGGCAACTCGGAGGCGATCCTGCAGGCCCTGGAGCTCCCGTACCGGGTCGTCAACGTTTGCGGCGGCGACCTCGGTCAGCCGCAGGTGCAGAAGTTCGACATCGAGACCTGGATGCCCTCCAGGGAGAGCTACGGCGAGACCCACAGCGCCTCCCGCTTCCACGACTTCCAGGCCCGGCGCCTGGGGCTCCGGTACCGGGACGCCGAGGGCAAGGTGCGCCACTGCCACACCCTCAACAACACGGTGGCCGCGTCCACCCGGATGCTGATCGCGCTGGTGGAGAACCACCAGAACGCCGACGGGACCGTCACCGTGCCCGAGCCGCTGCGGCCCTACCTCGGCGGGCGCGAGGTCCTCGGGGCGCCGCTGGGCTGACCGGCCCCCCTCGCGGGAGGGGCGAGCGGCTCGACGGCCGGACCGTCGGCGGGGCTCTCGGCCGGGCCTTCGGCGGAGTTGGATGAGCCGTAGGCGGGGCTCACGGATGGGCCGCCAGCAGAGCTCTCGGATGGGCCGTCGGCCGGGGCGACTGGCAGGGGCTACGACCTGCCGCGGTGGCTCGCTGGCGGAGCCGCGCCGGAGCGCGGCGCCCTCAGCCGTCTCGGTCCACGGTCTGGTTCACGCTGCCGCCGCCGCGGCTCCCGCCGGCGCCGCCCTTGACGTTCGTCTGCCCGCGGCCGCCGGTGGCCGTGATGCCGCTGCCGGGTACGACCTCCTCCTCGCCGCCGGCCCCGGTCTCGGTGGCGGTGGCTCCAGGGGCGGCCGGGAGGCCGAGGCGCGGGATCTCTCCCTCCTCGACCCGCAGGGTCTCGGGGAAGCGCACCACCCGGTAGTAGGTCATGGTCCGCCGGTCCTTGCCGCTGAAGTCCATGGACTCGCGGTCGATGCGCGGCTTCAGCTCGACGGTGAGCGACAGGCGCATCCAGGCCGGGAGGCCCACGAGCTCCTCGTTGCCGGACTGCAGGCCCCAGCCGTCGTACGGCTCCGCGTCCGGGCCGTCCTCGCTGAAGACCTCGATGTTGAAGTCCTTGATCTGGTCCGAGAGGAAGGTGTACTCGCCCCCCTCGAAGGGCTCCTCGTCCACGCCGAAGTCCTCCCGGCGGTAGATCTCGAGGAACTCGTCGTTGTCGGGGTTGGGCCGGAGCATGTAGCCGACCTCGTTGATGTCGGCGCGCAGGGACTGCTCCCCGCCGCTGAGCATCACCACCAGGCTGTCCGTGGTGGTGGCGAAGTCGAGGCGGTCCGCGTCCTGGCCGTTGACGGTCCGGTCCACCACGGAGAGCCAGGCCGTCCGGGGGCGGCTGGTGGTGAAGATGCCGCGCAGGTCTCGGCTCATGAGCTCCAGCACGGCGGGGCCGGCCAGCTGCATCTCCTGGTAGTTGTGGATCGTGTCCCGGGTGCGGCGGGCGGCCTGCATGAGCTTCGAGATGCTCACGAACATCATGCTCATGATCACGATCACGAGCAGGACCTCCACCAGGGTGAAGCCGCGCGAGGGGCCGTGTCGCTGGATCGTTCGTCTCATCGTCCGCTGTCGCCTCCCGCGGCGCCGCCCGCGCCGTCGCCGCTGCCGCCGCCCGCCCCGAGGGCGTTCGGGTCGAGCTCCCCGGCGAGCTCCTCCTCGGAGGGCCCGTAGACCTGGTCCCAGGGCACCCAGAGCTCGAGGGTGAGCTCGTCCGGGAAGTCGGAGAACTTCGGGTAGCTGACCCGCAGCTTCACCTTCTCGAAGGGCTCCGTGTTCTCCTCGTCCTCCTCGTCGTCGTCCTGGGACTCCTCCCACTCGCGCCGCGCCTGGAAGTTGTCGAAGGGGCGGTCCTCGCCGTCGTCGACGCGCTCCTCCAGGGCGTCCTCGCCGAGCGCGAGCTCCCAGTAGAAGTCCGGCTCGTCCTGCTCGGCGAAGCTCCCGGTCAGGCCGGACTCGATCTCCTCCTGCCACAGGCCGGCCGAGATCAGCCCCATCATCTCGGTGCCGAGCTCGTAGGCCGTCTTGCGGGCCCGGTTGTGGGCGGCGCTGAACTTGGCGCCCTCGAGGCCCTGGAGCATCACCGTGAGCACCACCGCCACGATCGCGATGGTGACGGCGGCCTCGGCCAGGGTGAAGCCCGCGCGCGCCCGCTGGCTGGAGGGGAGCGGCCGCCTCACCGGAAGTCCCCGTCGTCCGGCGCCTCGCGGATGTACACGTCCCGGTGGAACTTGAAGGTGCCCGTGAGGGCCATGACCTCCACGGTGAAGAAGTTGCCGTAGGCCGGCTGCTTCAGGACCACCTGGTGGTCGGAAGCGGCGCCTCGGGGGTCGAAGCGGGCGAACACCGGGCCCGACTCGAAGACCTCGCCCGCGACGGCCACCGTGGCGAGCTCCACCCCGTCGGGGAGGCTCTGCCAGTTCCCGTAGGCGCGGTCGGCGTCGTCGTCCTCGCCCTCCATGAAGCGGCCGCCGCCCAGCACGAACGGGGTGACGCGTCGATAGCGCTCCCCGTCCAGGTCGTACTCCACGAAGAACTCCAGGGAGCGGCTGATGGCCTGGCTGCGGGTCTCACGCAGCAGGGCGGTCAGCGAGCGGACCGCCGTGTTGAGCCGCTCCTTGGGGACGAACGCGTCGTAGCTGACCGAGATGACGTAGGTGCCCAGGCCGATCACCGCGCCCACCACCATCAGCTCCACGAGGGAGAACCCCCCGCGGCGCGGACGGCGCCGGGCCCCGGGGCGCGCCCCGGCGGATCGGTGGGCCGGGCGCAAGGCTCAGACCTCGCCGTCCCGGATCATCTGGTTGTTGAAGTCGGCGTCCTTGCCCTCGCCGCCCTGGACGCCGTCGGCGCCGTAGGTCCAGATGAGGTAGCCGGACTCGCCGCCGCCGGCGGGCTCGAAGATGTACTCGTTGCCCCAGGGGTCCTTGGGGACCACCGTCTGCTTCAGGTAGCTCGTGCCGAACTCGTCCTTCTCCACGAGGATCTCGAGGCTCTCCGGGAGGCGGCTCGCGTTGTCCATCTGGTAGGACTCGACGGCGTTGTCCAGGGCGATGATGTCGGTCTTCGCCTTCTGCTTGGTGGCGGTGAAGAGCTTGCCGACGACGTTCGGGACCACCACCGTCGCGAGCAGGCCGATGATGACGATCACGACCATCAGTTCGGCGAGGGAGAAGCCCGCGTCGCGGCGGGCGCGGAGGGTGCGCTGGATCTTCATGGTTCTGGGGCGGGCGCGGCCCGCGGGACGGAGGTGAGGGGCGCCGGTCAGACCTGCCCGATGTCGAGGATCGGCTGGACGATGGCGAAGACGATGTAGCCCACGACGCCCGCGAGCAGGACGATCATGATCGGCTCGAGGAGGCTGGTGAACCGCTCGGCGGCCACCTCGATCTCCTCGTCGTAGGCGGTGGCGATGCGGTCGAGCATCTGCTCCAGCTCGCCGGACTGCTCCCCGACGACCACCATGTAGCCCACGGTGGAGGGGAAGGCGCCGGACTGGCGGAGCGGCGTG
>JASFWR010000330.1:0-4336 GCA_050049155.1 Planctomycetota bacterium
GAAGGGGCGGTCTCGCGGGCCGGGGGGGCTCAGCGGCGCGGCGCGGAGGCCGTCACCGAGACCGCCGCGGTGAACAGGATGCTGAGCAAGGTGACCCCGACGATCGTCCGGACCTCCGCCGTCGAGAGGCCCATGATCTGGTGCCTCACCTGGGGCAGGGTGGTCCGCAGCGCGAGGGTGATCGCAGCGGCCGCCCCCATGGCGACGGTCGCCAGGTGCATCCGGCCCGAGCGGTACAGGAGGACGGACGCCACCAGCAGCAGCCCGATGGGCGGCAGGAGGAACGGGGACTCCACCTCACCCCCGACCCAGGAGCTGAACCCGGCCGTGGTGATCATCACGCCGGCGGTCACGGCCAGGGCCCAGGTCGCGAACAGCGCCATCCGCCGGGCGTCCGAGTCCCAGAGCGGCCGGAGGGCGCCGCGCCGGGAGAAGGTCGTGGAGAACAGGATCGCCGTCATGGCGAGGACCTCGCTGCCCGCGCGGGGATAGCCCCGCAGCGCCACCATGCCGAGGAGCCAGACGACCCCGACGACGCAGGCCACGATGCCCACGCGAACCAGCGGGAGGTGGTTCAGGAACCCGCGGGGCGCCTCCCCGGAGGTCGCCCGGAGGCGGCGCTGGTAGGCCCAGAGCAGGACCGAGGACAGGGGGACGGCGAGCATGAGGATGGACGCCGCGAACGCCCAGAGGTAGGGCTCCTCCGGACGCTCGACAGCGGTCACGCCCCCATGTTGGTCCATCTGCCGCCACAGGGTCCGCCCGAGGTCGCCACCCGACCTGGAGACGATGATCGAGAGGAGGCTGAAGGGGACGGCGAGTAGCGTCACGAGGTCCGGGACGTCGAAGCTCCCGAGCAGGGTCGGCGGGCTCCAGGGCCGCGCGCCCTGCTCCCCCTCGGGCTCCGACGCGGGCACGGCGCCGGCGGCGAGGCCGGTGGAAGAGCCGGAGGCGGACCCGTCGGAGGGCTCCGTCCGGTGGTCCCCACCGCGGTCCGCCGCGCCGGTCGCGGCGAGGGCGGCGCCCTGGCCGATCCCCTTGAGGCCCCGCTCGATGTCGGCGGCGCTCTGGGGCCTCCGGTCGGGCTCCCTCTCGAGGGCGCCGAGCACGACGTCGTCGATCCCGGGGTCGACGCCGGCGACCCGCGAGGGCGGCTCGACGACGCCCGCGGGCACGTGCCCCGTCAGCATCTCGTAGAACACCACGCCCAGGGAGAAGAGGTCCGCGCGGTGGTCCACGTCCCGCGGACGCTCCAGCTGCTCGGGCGCCATGTAGCGCGGCGTCCCCATGGCCTGGTCCGTGCGG
This sequence comes from Planctomycetota bacterium, assembly GCA_050049155.1. Classification (GTDB taxonomy): domain Bacteria; phylum Planctomycetota; class UBA1135; order UBA1135; genus Saltatorellus. The sequence goes on from JASFWR010000330.1 coordinate 1,306, forward strand.
GTCAGCTGCAAGCCCCCCGCATCGCCGCTGAGCTTGGCCAGCCCGAAGTCCACGAGCTTGACGCCGCCGAACCGGTCGAACAGCACGTTCTCGGGCTTGATGTCCCGATGCACCACGCCCTGGTCGTGGGCGTACTGGAGCGCCTCGCACAGGGCGGGGACGATGGCCAGGGCCTCCGCCTGGGGCAGCCGCCCCTCGTCCAGCATCTGGCGCAGGTCGGCGCCGTCCACGAGCTCCATGACGATCCAGGCGAGGTCCTCGCCCTGGCCGAAGTCGTGCACCGTGACGATGCCGGGGTGCACCAGCCGCGCCAGCGCCTGAGCCTCGCGCTGGAAGCGCTCGGACCACCCCTCGACCTCGCCGGGGGGTGGCAGCAGGACCTTGATCGCGACCTCCCGGTCGAGCTTCACCTGCCGCGCCCGGAAGACGGCGCCCATGCCGCCCCGGCCGAGGCTCTCCATGAGCTCGTAGTCGGGGAGCTGGGACTGGACCCGGAGGCGCAGGGCCTCGAGGTCGGCGGCGGGGATCCGCTCCGCGGCGTCGGCCAGGAGGTCGGCGCCAGGGACGGGCGTGTGGGGCTGTCGGGCTTCGGGTCGGTCTTCGGACATGGTGGTCTCCTTGGTTCTCGACCCGCTCCACGGCGGGGCGTGTCGCCCGTTACCTGGAATCCCGAGCTTCTCCGGAGAGGGCCGCCGAGAGGAGCTCCAGCTCCTGCCCGGCCTCCTCGGCCGACCCCACGCTGTCGGTCACCACCTGGATCAGGAGCTCCTGGTAGCGCCGCCGGAGCCGCATCAGCGCGACCCGCAGGGCCACGGGCTTCATGCCCAGCTCCCGCGCCAGCTCCTCCCGGGGGCGGTCATCGCCCCCGATCGACAGCTGCGGACCCAGGACCTCGAACCTGCGCCCGTCCCCGCTCCGCTTCATCTCCTGCTCCAGGAGCAGGAGCCCCTGGTCGAGCACGCTCAGGGCCCAGGCCCGGTCGAAGGCCCGGATCGGGTCGTCCAGGGAGCCCCCCGCGAGCTCGAGCCGGCGCTCCCCCTCCTCGGCGTCGATGGGGATGGGCACCGCGCCGCCGCCGCGCTTGAGCGCGCGCTCGCGGGCAACCTCGTCCCGCTCGTGGTTCCGGAGCGCTCCCATGAGCCACGCCCGGAAGGGGCCGACGTCCTCCTTCACCGTGGACAGCCCGTCCCGGGAGAGGAGCTGGGCGAAGAAGCCCTGAACGAGGTCGGCGGCCCGGTCGGCGTCGCGGCCCTTGCGTCGGAGGTGGGCGTAGAGCGGGAACCAGTACTGGTTGCAGAGGCGCTCCAGGGAGACCCGACGCAGCTCGGCGTCCGCGCTGGCCCCACCGCGGACGATGGACCAGTGCGTCGATCGGAAGGTGCCGTTCCCCACGGCTCCGAGCATCACGCCGCCCGTGCGCTATTGCAACGCCGGCGGCGCCCGCCGCCCCTCAGGGGGCCCTCCGGTGGACCCGCGCCCCCGCGCCGCCCGGCTCGAACCGCAGGCCCCGCCGGGGATCAGCCGCGAGAGGGGCGCGCCAGCTCGCGGAGCCGACGCACGAGGCCGCGGATGTGCTCCATGGACTCCGCGTCCGGATCGAACCCCTGATTCCTCCAGCTGCGCTGCTGATAGAAGAGGCAGGTGCGAAGCTCGGGGATCGTCGTGGGGTCGCCCCGCCGGACGACCGCCTCCACGCCCTCCAGCGAGCCGTGCGCCGCGTACCCGTCGTAGGTGAGGGCGAAGTCCTGGATCTCCTGCCAGCTCGCGTCCTCGCCGGGCACGTCCTCCCGGCGGAGGCTCTCGGCGGCGAGGTCCACCTGGATCCCCAGCCCGAGCTCCCGCGCCCTGGCGAGCGCCCGCGACGCGGCCGCCACGTCCTGCACCGCGTGCCCCACGGACTTGAACAGGGTGATCTCCTCGGCGCTCCGGCGGCCCGCCGCCGAGCCACGGGCCACCAGGCCCAGGGGCGTCCAGCGCTCCCTCGAGGTCGCACGACAGCGCTCCGCGTACACGAGCTCCCCGGCCTCCTCGAGCGCCGCCTCCACCTCGTCCACGAACACCGTCGACCGCTCGATGGTGCGCGGGTCGAGCTCGAGCATGTCGAGGGTGAAGCTGCCCACGGCGTTCACGTGGGCCCCCTCCGCGAGGTCGTCCCCGTCGAGCACGGGCGTGCGGGACGTGGTCGCCGTGCAGACGATGTCCGCGCCGCGGACCGCCTCCCGCGCCGACGCCACGGCCGTGAGCCGCGGCCGCACCCGCGGCTGCATCTCGCGGCAGAAGCGCTCCGCCGACTCGAGGCTCCGGCCGGCGACGCGCACCTTCGAGAGGTCCCGCACCGCGTCCACGGCCAGGAGCTGGGTGCGGCCCTGGGCGCCACAGCCGATGAGCGCGCCGGTGGAGGCGTCCTCCCGGGCGAGCAGGTCCGTGGCGGCGCCGCTGGCCGCGCCCGTGCGCCAGGCGGTGAGCGCCGTGCCGTCGATGAGCGCCGCGGGCTCGCCGGTCTCGGGGTCGAGCACCTCCACCAGGCCCGTGACGATCGGCTTGCCCTCGCGCGGGTTGTGCGGGAAGACCGAGACGACCTTGGTGGCGAGGCCCATGGACGGGACGAAGGCCCCCATGAGGAGCGAGACCGCGTCGCGCTCGGGCACCTCGAGGTGGGTCCGCTGGGGCGCCACCGCCTCCCCCGCGGAGAGGGCGCCGAAGGCGTCCTTCATGGCCTGCACGGCGTCGCGCATGGGGAGCGCCTCCTGCAGGTCGCGCTCCGTGAGGATGAGGAACTTCACGCCCCGACCATACTCGGCTCGACCGTCCCGGAGGGAGGAGCTGCGGGTGGGCTGCGGGGGGGACTGCAGGGGAGCCAGGGGGAGACTGCGGAGCAGACCGACCAGGAGCCCGCAGGCAGCGCTCCATGGGCGCCCATCCGCCCGCGCTACCATGGGGCCATGGCCGCGTCCCTCCCCCCCAGCATCTTCAACGACGTGGTGGGCCCCGTGATGCGCGGGCCGTCGAGCTCCCACTCCGCCGCCTCCGT
>JASFWR010000331.1:0-4333 GCA_050049155.1 Planctomycetota bacterium
GCGGCGCCGCCGAGCGGCCCCGCCTTCGGTGCCCGAAGGAAGAGCTCGTAACGCCTCCCCGTCTGGAGCCCCGCCACGCGGAAGGTGCCGTCGGCGGAGAGCTCCACCCCCCGGCCGCCGAAGAGACCCTCGCCGAAGGGGATCTCGAGCGCCAGGGCGCCCTCCGTCCCCGCGGACCGGACCGCCACCTCGAGCGCGGCGGCGGCGTCAGCGCTCGGGAGCCCCGTCACGCGGCCCGTGATGGCGACGCCCGGGTCGAGGGTCACGAGGACGCCCTCCACCTCCGCTCCCTCCCTCGCCAGCTCCCCCTGGAAGGCGCCGTCCAGGAACCCCTCCCGCCGCACCCGGAAGGCGTAGGGGCCGGGTCGGAGGGTCGCGATGGTGAAGCGCCCGTCCGGGCCGGACTCCACCGCGTCGCCGGGGTTGCCGAGCCCCCTGAGCATCTCCGCCAGGGACAGGTCGTTGGAGGCGCTGATGCGCGCGCCGGCGATACCGCGGCCCTCCGGGTCCACGACGCGGCCCGACAGCCGCCCGGCCACGCTCATGGCCAGCTGGCCGAGCGCCACCGTGGAGGCGGACTCCAGCCGCACGTCCCGCTCGAGGGGGACGTACCCGTCGGCGCGGACGAGGAGCGTCCCGCCTCCCCCGACCCCCATGAGGGAGAACGCCCCCTCTCCGTCGGCCTCTGCCTCGACGGTTCCCTCGCCCCCGTCCCCCGGCTGGGTCAGCCGCAGGCTCGCCCCCGGGATGGCCCGGCCCTGGGCGTCCACGACCTGGCCCCGGACCTCCGCGGCGGGGGCGCCCGAGGGGGCGGCGCTGACGGTGTCGTCGGCTGCGGAGGGAGCTCCGGCCGCTGCCGCTGTCTCCCGGGAACGCTCCACGGCCGCCTCGGCCACGGTGACCAGGTCGGCGTCCGCGGACGGGCCGACCTCCCCGGCCTCGCTCGCCGCGCCCGCGCGGCGCAGGTCCTCCCCGGCGGCCTCCGCCGAGGGATCCAAGGCGAGGAGGAGGAAGCCGCCCAGCAGGGCAGCGGCCGCGAACAGCAGGAGGAGGGCGAGGTTCTTGCTCATCGGGGATCCGGGGGAGGGTCGATCGGACTGCGCGAGTATCCGCGCGCCGCCCGCGGATCACAACCGTGGAGTGATCCCCGGAGAGGGGCCGGGAAGAGACCCAGAAACCGACCCGAGAACCGACCCAGCGAAGGGCGCGAGGGAGGGCACGCGGAGCGCGCGTCCTCAGCTCAGCCTGCGGCCGTGGGGGCCCGGCTCGAAGAGGTGCACCTCGGAGGCGTCGAAGGCGACCCGAGCGCTGGAGCCGGGCTCCCACCGTCCCAGCTCGGCAGCCGGGCGCCTCGCCACCAGCTCGGCGCCCGCCACCTCGAGGCGCACGTCGCAGCGGTCGCCGAGGTCCTCCACCCCGAGCACCGCGGCGTCGAGCTGGCACGCGTCGGCCGCCTCGGCCCTCCGGAGCTGGTCCGGCCGGACCCCCAGGACCGCAGGCCCGTCGGACGCATCGGGCGCGCCGCCGAGGGCGAGGGCGGCCTCCCCGACGCGCAGCGCCCCGTCCGCCATCGAGCCCTCGAGGAAGTTCATGCTCGGCGTCCCCACGAAGGCCGCCACGAAGCGGTTGGCGGGCGCCTCGTAGACCTCCCGCGGGGACGCGCACTGCTGCACCTGCCCACCGTCCATCACCACCAGCCGGTCGCCGAGGGTCATGGCCTCCTCCTGGTCGTGGGTCACGTACAGCATGGTCGCCCCCAGGCGCTCGTGCAGCGCCTTGAGCTCGGCGCGCATCTCGACCCGCAGCTTGGCGTCGAGGTTCGAGAGCGGCTCGTCGAAGAGGAACGCCGCCGGCCGCCGCACCAGCGCGCGGCCCACGGCGACCCGCTGGCGCTGCCCGCCGGAGAGCGCCCCCGGCTTGCGGTCGAGCAGGTCGGTGATGCCGAGCACCTCCGCCGCGCGGGCGACCTCGTCCTCGATCCGGCGGTCCTCCTCCCGCGCCGCCGCGCCGCGGCCCGGCAGGAGGCGTCCGAGCCCGCCGCCGTGCGCCCGGCGGCGCTCGAGCGGGAAGGCCATGTTCTGCCGCACGGTGAGGTGCGGGTAGAGGGCGTAGTTCTGGAACACCATGGCGATGTCCCGGTCCTTGCCCGCCACCTCGTTCACCACCCGGTCGCCGATGGAGAGGGTGCCCTCGGTGATCTCCTCCAGCCCCGCGACCATGCGCAGGGTCGTGCTCTTGCCGCAGCCCGAGGGGCCCACCAGCACCACGAACTCCCCGTCCTCCACCTGGAGATCCACGCCCTCCACGGCGCGCACGCCGCCGGGGTAGACCTTGCCGAGCCCTTCGAAGGTGACGCGCGCCATCAGCCCTTCACCGCCCCGGAGCCGAGGCCCTCGATGAACTGTCGCTGCGCCACGAGGAAGAGGAGGATGCAGGGGATCATGGTGATCAGGCTGAGCGCCATCAGGTACTGGACGTCCTCGAGGCCGCCGTACTGGTTGCGGAAGCTGTTGAGCGCGATGGCCAGGGTGGCCTTCTCCTCGGAGTGCAGGTAGATCAGCGGCCCGAGGAAGTCGTTCCAGACGAAGATGAACGTGAACACCGCCGTGATGGCGATGACGGGGCGGCACATGGGCAGCATCACCCGCCACCAGACCCCGAGGTGCGCGCACCCGTCCAGGCGCGCCGCCTCCACCAGGGCCTCGGGGACCTGGGCCATGAACTGGCGGAACATGAAGATGAAGAAGGCGTTGCCGAAGAACGCCGGCACCACCAGCGGCAGGATCGTGTCCACCCAGCCCAGCTCCCGGAAGACCAGGAACATGGGGATCATGGTCACCTGGGGCGGGAGCATCATGGTCCCGAGCATGACCGCGAAGAGCGGCCCGCGGCCGCGGAAGCGGACCCGCGCGAGGGCGTAGCCCACGAGGCTGCAGGAGATGACCGTGGCGGTCACCGTGAGGAAGGTGATCAGGATCGAGTTCGCGAGGGCGTCCAGGAACCCCTCCCACTCCACCGTGCCCACCGCCCGCATGGCCGCGGTCCAGTTCCCCCACTGGGGATCGCTCGGGAAGGCGCTGATGGCGCCCACCTCCACCGTGGCGGCGCCGGCATTGCTGGGCGTCTCCAGGGACACGACGAGCATCCACCAGAGGGGGAACAGCATGAGCGCCGCGCCCCCCGCCAGCAGGGCCAGGGTCAGGAGCTTGGAACCGCGGCCCCTCACTTCGCCATCCCCTCGTAGTGCACGTGCCGCCGGCTCCCGCGCAGGAAGAGCCCGGTGAGCGCCAGGACCACCACGAGCAGGATCCACGCCATCGCGGAGGCGTAGCCCATCTCGTAGAAGTCGAAGGCCTGGTTGTAGAGGTAGAGCACGTAGAAGCGCGTCAGGTCCCCCGGCTCCCCGCGGGTCATGACGAAGGCCTGGGTGAAGACCTGGAAGGACCCGATCACCGCCATCACGCCGTTGAAGACCAGCACCGGCGAGAGCATCGGGAGCGTCACCCGCCGGAAGCGCTGCCAGGCCCCGGCGCCGTCCAGCTCCGCCGCCTCGTGCAGCTCCCTCGGGATGCCCTGGAGCCCGGCGAGGTAGATCATCATGGACCCGCCCACCATCCAGAGGTTCATGATGGCGAAGGCCGGGACCCCGAAGGTCCCCGCGTCGTTCCCGAACCAGTCCGGTGACGCCAGCCCGAGGGGCTCCAGCAGCGGGTCGAGCAGCGCCTTGGCGAGGCCGCTGTCCCCGTCGAAGACCCAGCGCCACAGCACCGCCACCCCGACGCCGGCCAGCACGCTCGGCAGGTACCAGGCCCCGCGCCACAGGCCGATGAACGGCGTGCGCGTGTTCATGAGCAGCGCCGCGCCCAGGGCGAAGGCCTGCCCCACGGGCACCGCCAGCAGGGCGTAGACGGCCGTCACCCGCAGGCTGGTCCAGAAGCGGCCGTCCTCGGTGAAGAGCTGGGTGTAGTTGGCGAGCCCCACCCACTCGGCCGTCTCGAGCCCGGCGATTCCGGTCCAGCGGGTGAACGACAGCACCAGGGAGAGCGCGATCGGGAAGCCCGTGACGAACAGCAGGCCGAGGATCAGCGGGCTCGCCAGCAGCACACCCGCGCGCTCCTCGCCCCGGCCGAGGGGCCCCGGCCGGCCGCGGCGCCAGACCCAGGCGAGGACCCCCGCCAGCAGGAGCGCCGCGATCCCCGTCGCCCGGGCCAGGGTGCCCCAGGGCATGGCCGGGAACTCCGCCGTCATGAGCGGCGAGTCCCCCTCGGCCTGCCAGGCCGCCGCGAAGTTCGAGGTGGCCTCGTCGACGCTCAGGTCACCGGTGAGCACCGCC
>JASFWR010000053.1:0-13807 GCA_050049155.1 Planctomycetota bacterium
GCGGCGCCGAGCTCTACCCCGGGCCCGCGCAGGACGCCCGCGTGCCAGACCTGATCGTCGAGTTCGACCCCGCCTGGCGAGCGCACACCGCAACCCTCGGGCCGGTGATGTCCGTGGGGACCCCGCCGTTCCCGGACCACGCGCTGGACGGGATCCTCGTGGTCGCGGGGCCGACCATACAGGCGGCCGACGGGCGCCTCCGGGCGTCGCTGGAGGACGTGGCCCCAATGCTCTACCACCTCATGGGCGAGCCGATCCCCGGCCACCTGTGCGGCGACCCGCGCCCCTCCCTGGAGCGACGCCCGCGCCCGGTCCGCCGCCTCGACGCGGCCGAGGACCCGGGCATGCGCCGGCCCGAGGGCGACTTCGGCGCCCCCGAGGCGCAGGGCGCGGAGGAGGTCACGAGCCGAATCCAGAGCATCGGGTACGGCGGATGATGCGGCGCCCCGAGCTCGCCCTGGCGGCCGCCCTCGCCGCGGCCTCCGTCCTCGTGACCGTCCTCGTGTACGGCCCGGTCAGCGGCGGCGCCCTGCTCGGGTTCGACGGCTACCCGCTGATCGCCGCCTCGACGCTCGACGCCCCTGGCGACCTCCTCGGCACCTTCGGCCAGGAGCTCATGGGGGGGCGCTACCCCGACGGGCGCTTCTACCGGCCGCTCGTGCACCTGACCTTCGCCCTCGACCACGCGCTCGGCGGCCTCGATCCGGCCCAGTACGCGCGAACGGACCTCGCCCTCGCCGCCCTCACCGCGACGCTCCTCGGCCTGCTCGCGGCCGCGATGACCGGGGCCCGCGGCCGGAGCGCGGCCGCGGCCGCCGCCCTCACCGCCGCCATCTACCTCGCCCACCCGGCGCAGCTCGAGGTGATTCCCTACGCGCCGCGCCGCGCGGACGCCCTGGCCCTGCTCTTCGTGACCGCCGCGGCCCTCGCCGTGATCCGGGGCGCGCGCCCCTGGTGGACGGCGCTGCTCGCGCTCTGCGCCGTGCTCTCGAAGGAGAGCGGGGTGATCGTGGTCCCGGTCACCTTCGCCGCGGCCCTCTGCCGACCCGACCTGGCGTCCGCGGCCCGCGCGCTTCGCGCCACCGCCGGCCCGTTCGCCGGCGTCGCCCTCGGCCTCGTCCTCCGCACGGCGGTGCTCGGCGGCCTCGGCGGTCACGCGGAGTCCGGAGCGCCCGGCGCGGAGTCCCTCGCCTCCATCGCCTCCTCGCTCTGGTCGGCCGCGGCCGGCGGCGCCCCATGGGCCCGCGTCCCCCTCGCCCTGCTCCTCGCCGGCGGCCTCTGGGTCGTCGGCGCCCCTTCTTCAGCGCACGGCCGGGCGCGCGCCCTCCTGCCGCTGCTCTGGGCGGGAGGGGTGGTCGTCCTCACCTCCGTCTCCGGCCGCTTCCACGACTGGTACGCCCTCGGCCTCGTCGCGCCCATGGCCCTGGTCGGAGGGGTGGCTGTCGGGGGTCTGAATGCCGGTGGGATCGCCGCGGGCGCACGGTCCCGCGCGGTGAGCCTGGCCGCCGGCCTCGCGCTCGCCGCGCTCGCCGTGCTGTGGCACCTCGGCTCACCGCAGCGCGCGACACTCGCCGTGGCCCAGTCGATCTCCGCCGACCAGGCGCGCCGCTTCGTCGCGCTGCTCGAGGGCGCCCCCCCCGGGGAGGCGGCGGTCTTCGAGCCCTGGGTGTTCGCCGTGGCCACCGAGCTGGGCGCCCCGCCCATCTTCGTTCACGCTCCTTACAGCCTCTCCGCCCTCGGAGAGCTCACCCTTGGACCGGCCGCCGTGACCGTGACCCAGGACGCGGCGGCCGCGCCGCCCGCGCCAGGGACTGTCCACGTCCGGCTCGTCCCAGGACCTCCGCCTCCCTCCTCCGTCGCGCCGCGCTGACCCGCCGCGCGCCCCCACCGAGATCCCATGCTGCTCCCCCTCACGCTCCTCGCCGCCGTCCAGGGGACGGCGGCGCTCCGTCCCCTCGAGCCCATGGACCTCTTCGAGCTCGAGGGGGTCGCAAGCCCCGCGGTCTCCCCCGACGGGAGCCAGGTGCTCTACGCCCGGGTGGGCTTCGACGTGATGAAGGACCGCCAGCGGCGGGAGCTCTGGCTCCACGACCTGGAGAGCGGGGACTCGCGGCCGCTGATCGACGGCGTGGGGAGCGCCACCTGGTCCCCGAGCGGTGAGCACATCGCCTACGTGACCGGGGCCGACGACGACGGCGCGGAGGTCTTCGTGCGCTGGATGGACGACGGGACGACCCGTCAGGTCACCCGCCTCCCCAAGTCCCCCGGCTCCCTCGTCTGGTCGCCCGACGGCCGCCGTATCGCGTTCACCATGAGCGTGCCGCGGGAGACGAAGCCCCTCGCCTCCATGCCGAAGAGGCCCGAGGGGGCCGAGTGGGCGGACCCGCCGAAGGTCGTGGAGCAGTTCCGCTACCGCGCCGACGGCGGCGGGTACCTGGAGCCCGCGGACCGGCAGGTCTTCGTGGTGGACGCCATGGGCGGCACCGCCCGCCAGCTGACCGACGGACCGGCCGACCACGGCGGCGGCCTCATGTGGGCCGACGCGGGCACCCTGCTCTTCAGCGCCAACCTCCGGGAGGACCGTCACCAGCACCCGAACGACACGGACCTGTGGTCCCTCGGGGTCGCGGACGGGGAGCTCACCAAGCTCACCTTCCGGGAGGGACCGGACGGCGGCGCTGCCCTCGACCCGGCCTCCGGGACGCTCTTCTGGACGGGCTTCGACGACCGGCGTCAGGGGCACCAGCAGCGGGAGATCCACGTGCGGTCCCTGGCGGGCGGCGAGACGCGGATCCTGACCGGCGACCTCGACCGCTCCCCCGGGAGCCTCATGGTCGATCAAGGCTCCCTCTACTTCACCTTCGTGGACCAGGGGCGCACCCGCGTCGGCGTCACCAGCGCCGGCGGCGGCGTGGAGGTCCTCGACCTCGGCCTCCACGGGCTGGGCTCGGGGCGCCCCTACTCCAGCGGCGAGTTCGACGTGTCGGGCGGCACCCTGGCCTACGTGGGCGGCGACCCGACCTGGCCGGGCGAGCTCCACGTGGTGCGCGGCGGGACCTCGACCCAGGTGACCGACGTGAACGCCGACCTCAAGGAGACCATCGAGCTCGGCGAGGTGAAGGAGGTGTGGACGACCTCGGGCGCCGACGAGCTGCGGGTGCAGTCCTGGACCATCGAGCCCCCGGGCTTCGAGGAGGACCGCACCTACCCGATGATCCTCGAGATCCACGGGGGCCCGTTCACCGCCTACGGCCCGGCCTTCACCTTCGAGCTCCAGCTCATGGCCGCGCAGGGCTACGTGGTCGTGTACGGCAACCCGCGCGGGAGCACGAGCTACGGCGAGGGCTTCGCCAACCGCATCCACCACGCCTACCCGAGCCAGGACTACGACGACCTCATGAGCATGGTCGACGCCGCCCTGGAGCGCGGCGTCGTCGACCGCACGCGAATGTTCGTCACCGGCGGGAGCGGCGGGGGCGTCCTCACGGCCTGGATCGTGGGCATGACCGACCGCTTCGCCGCGGCGGTGGTCGCCAAGCCGGTGATCAACTGGATCTCCTTCGCCCTGACCGCCGACGCGTACGACTTCTTCTGGCAGTACTGGTTCCCGGGGACCCCCTGGGAGCACACCGAGCACTACTGGAAGCGCTCTCCCCTCTCCCTGGTCGGGAACGTGACGACGCCGACCATGCTGCTCACCGGTGAGGAGGACTACCGGACGCCGATCTCCGAGTCCGAGCAGTACTACCAGGCCCTCAAGATCCGCGGCGTCGAGACGGCGATGGTCCGCATCCCCGGCGCGAGCCACGGGATCGCCCGGCGGCCGAGCCACCTGATCGGCAAGGTGCTCCACGTCCTCGCCTGGTTCGAGCGGGAGCGCTGACCCGGGGAGTCGCGGAGCCCGGGCGTCAGCGGGACGCCAGCTCGGCGAGGCGCTGGTCCAGGCGGCGCAGGAGCTCGGGCGCTGCCGTGGCCGCCCCGGCCTCCTCCAGCCGCCGCCGGGCGCTCGCCAGCTTCCGCGCGGCGCCCTCCAGGTCCCCCTCGGCGGCCGCGAGCTCCCCGAGCTCCCAGTCGACCCGGCCCAGCCACTCCGCCTGGCGCGGCGCGGGCCGCGCGGCGTAGAGCCCGCGGCCCTGGACCGCCGCCTCCTCGAGCACGGCGCGGGCCTCTGCCGGGCGCCCAGCGAGGCGGAGGCCGCGACCGAGGTTCCAGTCGGCCTTGAGGCGGTCCATGGGGGACGGGGCGCCCTGCATGGCGAGCGCGCGGGCGCGCTCGAAGGACCGGAGCGCGTCCCCGTGCTCCCCGCGGGCCTCCAGCAGCCACCCGTGGTTCGTCCACAGCGCGCCCTCCCAGCGGGGCTCGCCGAGCCCCTGGGACACCTCGATGGCCCGCAGGCTCCAGCCGAGCTGCTCCTCACCCTCGGTCACCAGGGCAGCCAGGCTCGCCCCCTGCATGGCGCGCACGGGGAGGTCCTCGTCCTCGCAGAAGTCCACGAGCTCGGTGAAGGTCCCCCGCGCCGCGGCCCCTTCGCCGCGCTTCCACTGCCGGAGCCCGCGGGCGAGCAGGACCCGGCTGCGGGCCCGGACGCCGGCGTCCTCCGCGTACCGGGTGGCGAAGGCCATCCAGCGGTCGCTCTCCTCCAGGTCGCCCTCGAGGGCGTTGATGGTCGCCGCCTGGGCCGCCGCCTCGGCGGCGATCCCGGCGTAGGCGCCCGAGAGGGCGGCGAGGTAGAGCGCGGAGTACTGCCCCAGGGCCTCGTCGAAGGCGCGGCGGTTGAACGTGTCGTCCGCCCGTCCGAGCTGCCGCTCGAGGCTGGCGCGCGGGTCCGTCCCGTCCGTCGTCCCCTCGGTGCTCACGCAGCCCGCGAGCGCCGCCAGCGCCGCGAGCACTGCCGCGACGCCTCTCATCGTTTGCCCCCGCTGGGGCCCCCGCTGGCACCCCCGTTGGAGGTCTTCGGCGGGAGGTTCTTCCGCTCGACCTCACCCCCGTACCCGAGCGAACGAAGGGTGTCGACCGTCTCCTGATCGAGGGCGCCGCCCAGGGAGACCGGCGCGTGCGCCTGCTCCCACTCGCGGATCATCCGGGTCATCTCCTCGATCCGCGCGGGGTCATCCACAGGGCGGCGCTCGTCCGGGTCCGCCTCGAGGTCGTAGAGCTCCGGCTCCACGCCGAAGCGGGTCCGCCTGAACTCCTTGGGGAGGTGCAGGCGCCAGCGGCCGTCCACGGTCACCGAGTGCGATCGCGCGCAGACCGCGAAGAGGGCCTCCCGCGGGCTCGCGGCGGCCTCGAAGAGGGGCTGGCCCGGCTGCGGCCGCTTGACCGGGAGGTCGCAGAGCTCGTGCAGCGTCGGGACCACGTCGATGTGCTGGACCCAGGTCTCGCTCCGGACGCCCCGCGGGACACCCGGGCCGGCGAAGACCAGGGGGATGCGGACCTGCTCGTCGTGGAGCATCAGCCCGTGCCGCCGGTAGAGGTCGGGGACCTCGTCCTCGGGGTGCTTGAGGTCCGGCAGCGAGGGCCGCTCCATCAAGCCCTCCCCGTGGTCCGAGGTGATCACGAAGATCGTCGAGTCCAGCTCCCCGCGCTCCTCCAGCGCCGCGACGAGCTCACCCAGGGCGAGGTCGAACTCGAACACCTCCGAGTCGTACAGGTTCCGGATCGCGGCGATCTCGGCCCAGTCCCCTTCGGACAGCGCCCCGCCCAGCATCGTGCCCGGGTGCCCTGCCCGGAGGGCCTCCAGGGCGGCGCCGGCGTCCGCCCGCGTCACCGCCTCGTCGAGCGCCTCGAACCGCGGGCCCGCGGCGGGCTCGTACGGGTGGTGCGGGTCCACCGGGTGGAGCCACAGGAAGAAGGGGCGGTCCGCGTCGGGGCGGCCGTCGAGCCAGCGCAGCCCCCGCTCCACCACCTCGTCCGCCCGCCAGGACATCTGCTCCGCGCGGTCCACGACGAAGGACTCGATCCCGCGGTCGTAGCCGAGGCGGCCGTTGACGATCGGGTTAGCCACTACCGCCGCGGTGTCGTACCCCGCGTCCAAGAAGCTCTCCGCCAGGTGGACGTGGTCGGGCAGGACCGACGGGTCGGCGAGGCTCTTCACCTCCCCGGTCATGAGCATGCTCATGGACGGCAGCGTCCACGAGGACATGGCGAAGGCCCGCTCGAAGACCGTCCCCCGCGCGGCGAGGGCGTCGAGGTTCGGCGTGGTCTCACGCCCGTGCCCGTAGGTCGATGTGCGGTCGGCCCGGAGGGTGTCGCAGACGATGAAGACGACGTTGGGCCGGGACGCCTCCTGGCCCCCGCACCCGGCCAGGGGCGAGAGCGCCGCGGCGAGGAGGAGGCACCAGCGCATGGAGGGGCCGCGGCTCAGGCCGGGGCCTGCTGCTTCTCGACCATCTCGCGGAAGCGCGTGAACAGGTGCGCCGAGTCCCCGGGGCCGGGGGCCGCCTCGGGGTGGTACTGGACGCTGAAGACCGGCAGGTCGCGGTGCCGCATCCCGGCCAGCGACATGTCGTTCAGGTTCCAGTGGGTCGGGATCAGCTCCGCGGGCAGCTCCGCCTCGTCGACGACGTAGCTGTGGTTCTGGGAGGTGATCTCGATCCGTCCGGTCTGCTCGTCCCGCACCGGGTGGTTCGCGCCGTGGTGGCCGAAGGGCATCTTCTTCGTCTTCGCCCCGAGGGCGAGGGAGAGGATCTGGTGGCCGAGGCAGATGCCGAAGACGGGCAGCGCCTGGACCAGCTCCCGGGCGCTCTCCACCGCGTAGTCCACGGCCGCCGGATCCCCGGGGCCGTTGGAGAGGAACACGCAGTCGGGCGCCATGGCGATGACCTCGCTGGCCGGCGTGGAGGCCGGGACAACGGTGACGTCGAAGCCCGAGTGCACGAGGCTCCGGAGGATGTTCCGCTTCGCGCCGAAGTCGTAGGCCACGCAGCGCAGGCGGTCGCCCGCCCAGGCGCGCTCCACCTCGGGGAAGGACTCCTCGTAGGCGGAGGACCACTCGTAGGCCTCGGCGCAGGTCACGACGCTGGCGAGGTCCCGGCCGTCGGTGGACGCGGCCGCCTTGGCCTTGGCCACCAGGGAGGCGGGGTCGCCGTCCTCGGTGCTCAGCACGAAGCGCAGGGACCCGTGCTCGCGGATCGCCTTGGTGAGCCGGCGGGTGTCGACCCCGTCGATGGCCACCACCCCCTGGCGCTCCAGCCAGTGCTCGAGCGTCTCGGTGGAGCGGTGGTTCGAGGCGATGGTGGAGAGCTCCTTCATGACGAAGGCCTCCGCCCAGCACCGCGACGACTCCATGTCCTCGTCGGCGATCCCGTAGTTGCCGATGAGCGGGTAGGTCATCACCACGCCCTGCCCCGCGTAGGAGGGGTCCGTGAGGATCTCCTGGTAGCCGGTCATGGCCGTGTTGAACACGAGGTCACCGCTCGCCTCACCGCTGGCGCCCACGGAGCGCCCCTCGACGACCAGCCCGTTCTCCAGCGCGAGCCAGGCCCGCGCGCCGTTCTCTTCCACACTCATGACATGTTGGCGCGCCCGCGTTCCGCGGCGCGCACGACCTGACGGTTGATCTGGGCCGCCGCGAACCCCGCGCCGAACCCGTTGTCGATGTTGACGACCGTGACACCGGACGCACAGGAGTTGAGCATCCCGAGCAGCGCGGCGACACCCCCGAGGCTCGCTCCGTAGCCCACGGACGTGGGGACGGCGATCACGGGGCGGTCCACGAGCCCCCCCACGACGCTGGGGAGCGCGCCCTCCATGCCCGCGACGACCACGATCACGTTGGCCTCGCGGATCCTCGGGGCGACCGAGAGGATCCGGTGGATCCCGGCCACGCCCACGTCCGGGATCTGCTCGACGGCGGCGCCGAGGAACCTCGCGGTGACCGCGGCCTCCCTCGCGGCCGGCGCGTCGCTGGTGCCCGCGCTGACGATGGCCACGTCCCCGGAGGCCTCGGGGAGCTCCCCGCCCACGACGGTCCCCGCGCGGTCGTCCACGTCCACCTCGAGGGCCCGGGCGAGGGCGGCGCGTCCCGCCGGCTGCACGCGGGTGGCCAGGAAGCGGCCGTGGTGCTCCAGCAGCGCGCCGCAGACGTCCACCAGCTCCTCCGGGGACTTGCCCTCCCCGTAGACCACCTCCGCGTGGCCGCACCGCTCGAGCCGGTCGGTGTCGAGCCGGGAGTGGCCGAGGTCCAGCTGCCCCGCCGTCCGGAACCCGTCGAGCACGGACCGCGCGCCCTCCTCGGGGGAGAGGGTTCCGTCCTCGATCGAGCGGAGGAGACCTTCGAGTTCGCGCCTGTCCACGACGAGCGCCGAGTCTACTCGCACGGGGGTCCCAGGGGTCCTCCCGACGCCCGGATCGGGGACCCGGATCGGATGGGCGCCGGAGTACGCCACCGGGGAACCCCGGAACCGTCCCCTCAGCCCAGGGACCTGGGAGAGGCGTCGACGTCGAGGGCCGCCACCAGCCCGGCCTCGAGGCGACGCCACCCCAGCCCCGCGATCATGACCGCGTTGTCGGTGCAGTAGGCCGGCGAGGGGAAGAAGGCCCGGACGCCCTGCTCCGCGCCCCGCTCGTGCATGACCTCCCGCAGGCGGCGGTTGCAGGCCACGCCGCCGGCGACGAGCACCTGGCGCACGCCGCGCTGGCCGGCCGCCCGGAGGGTCTGGGTCACCAGGGTGTCCACCACGGCCTCCTCGAAGGACGCCGCCACGTCGGCGCGGTCGGGGATGTCCTCGGGGGCCGGCGTGGGCTGGAGCGCGTCCCCACCCCGGAGGTGGTAGAGGACGGCGGTCTTCAGGCCGCTGAAGGAGAAGCCCACCGGACGGGTCTCCTCCCCCGGGCGGCGCTTCGGCGAGTAGCGCGGGAAGGCGACCGCGTCCCGGCGCCCCTCCTGGGCGAGGCGGGAGATGGACGGGCCGCCGGGGTACTCGAGGCCCAGCAGCCAGGCGACCTTGTCGAAGGCCTCCCCCGCCGCGTCGTCGAGGGTGGTCGCCACCCGCGTCATGTCGAGGGGCGAGCGGACCTCGTACAGGGCGGTGTGCCCTCCCGACACCACGAGGGCGAGGCAGGGATACTCCACGGCCGCCGGCTCCTCCATGGTCGCCGCGTAGACGTGGGCCTCGATGTGGTCGACGTCCACCAGGGGCAGGCCGGTGCTCCAGCTGAGGGCCTTGGCGGCGGAGAGCCCCACCAGCAGGGACCCGATCAGGCCGGGCCGGGCCGTGACCGCGACGCCGGCGAGGTCCTCGAGGCCCACGCCCGCGTCGCCGAGGGCCTGGTCGATGGCCGGCAGGATGGCCTCCAGGTGGGACCGCCCTGCTACCTCGGGGACGACCCCGCCGAAGCGGGCGTGCTCGGCCGCCTGGCTGAAGACCACGTTGGAGTGGACCTCCACGCCCCCCTCGACGACGGCGGCCGCCGTCTCGTCGCAGGAGGACTCGATGCCGAGGATCAACGGTCGCTTCATGGCCTGGTCGGTGGGTTCAGTCTCCGCGGTCGCCTCGCGGCGCCGGCCCGGGGTGCTCGCCCCGGAGCAGGGCCCGGACCGCCTCCAGCTGGTGGTCCTCGGGGGGGCGAGGGAGGACGTCGCCGTCCTCCGCCGCGTCCCAGGCGAAGAGGGCGTCCAGCGCCGCGAGGGGGGGATCGTAGCGCGCGATCCACCCGTGGATGCGCGCCCGCTCCTGCGGATCGATCTCCACCAGCAGGTCCGGGAGGATGCCGCTCGTGCGGTCGGGGTCGGCGCTCCGCTCGAAGTTCCGGTGGCTCGGGGAGTAGTAGTAGCCGCTGGTGACCTTGGCCCGGCTCCCGAATTCCGGGAACGACTGGGTCAGCTGGATCATCCCCTTGCCGTAGGTCGGCGCCCCCACGACCACCCCGCGGCGGTGGTCCTGGATGGCGCCGGCGAAGACCTCGCTGGCGCTCGCCGTGTCCCCGTCCACCAGCACGACCAGGCCCATGTCCTGGAAGCGCGCCTCCACCTCCCCCGCCTCGCGCACGTCCCGCCTCGCGCGCCCCTCGGACGACACGATGACGCCCTCGTCGATGAAGCGCGACGCCATGTGCACGGCGGCGTCCAGCACGCCGCCCAGGTTGAAGCGCAGGTCCACCACGAGCGTCCGGACGCCTTGCTCCCGGAGGGCGAGGACGGCGGCGTCGAACTCGGTCGCCGTCCGATGACTGAAGGACCGCACGGCGAGGTACCCCGCTCCCTCGAGCCCGTCCAGGACCTCGGCGTGCCGGACCGTCGGGTCGAGGAGGACGTCCGGCTCCACGGTCAGCGTCCGAGGGACGCCGTCGAGCCCCTCGACGTCGAGCACGATGCGGTCGCGCCCCCTCGCCGCCAGCAGCGCCCGGACCTCGGGCCCGGACCGGCCGGCGACCGGCTCGCCGTCCACCCGCACGAGCCGGTCCCCCACCCTCACGCCGCCCCTCGAGGCGGGGGAGTCGTCCAGGGGGAACAGGACCTGCCCGTCGGCGATGGGCGAGCGGAAGACGACCCCGATGCCGCGGAAGTCCCCCTCGATCTCGCGGCGCGCCCGCTCGGAGCTCTCGTCGTCGTAGTAGCGCGAGTAGGGGTCGAGCCCGTCGAGCATCCCGGAGAGGGCCCGCGTCACCAGCTCGTCGGACCCGAGCTCACGGACGAAGTGGCGCCGCGTGAAGTCCCGAACGGCCTCGAACTCGGCCACCGCGGGGTCCTCCGGCTCCGGCAGGAGCAGGAAGGCGATCATCAGCACCAGCATCCCCGAGGTCATCCCGAGGGCGAAGATCGCGATGGACGCCTGGCCCGAGGCGTGGGCCCGGGCCAGGGTCTCGTCCTGTAGGTCGTCGCGCGCCACCGGGCCCGCTCAGGCCATCATGGCCTCGAGCTCGGCGGCCTCGATGCCGAGCTCGGTGAGCGCCTTGCGGGCGTCGTCGTCCCCCGGCGCCACGCCGTGCCAGCCGGGCTGGTCCTCCATGAAGGAGACGCCCTTGCCGATCAGGGTGTGGCAGATGAGGGCGCTGGGGCGCTCCGTCTCCTCGCGCGCCGCGACCAGCGCGGCGTCGATGGCGTCGATGTCGTGGCCGTCCACGTCCACCGCGTGCCAACCGAAGGCCTCGTACTTCTCGCGCAGGTCGCGCACGTCCATCACGTCCCGCATGTGCCCGTCGATCTGGACGTTGTTGAAGTCCACGAGGACCGTGAGGTTGGACGCGCCGTAGTGCGCGGCGGCCGTGGCCGCCTCCCAGATCTGCCCCTCCTGGCTCTCGCCGTCGGACGAGGCGCTGTAGACGCGCGTGTCCCAGCCGTTCGCCTTCGCGGCGAGGGCCATGCCGAGGGCCACCGACAGGCTGTTGCCCAGGGAGCCCGTGGAGAAGTCGATCCCGAGCTCGGGGGTGCGGTGCGGGTGCCCCTGCAGGGACGAGCCGAGCTTGCGGAAGGTCAGCAGGTCGTCCCTGGGGATGAGCCCCTTCTGGGAGAGGATCGAGTAGTAGCCCGCGCAGGTGTGGCCGTTGCCAAGCACGAAGCGGTCGCGGTCGGGCCGGTCCTTCGTCTCGGGCGTGAGGTTCATGTGGCGCAGGAACAGCGTGGCCATGAAGTCGGCCATGCCGAGCGGGCCGCCCGGGTGGCCGCAGGCGGCGGCGTGCACCATGCGGACGGTGTCGATGCGGATCTGGCGCGCGGCGGCCTCGATGGCGGCGCGGTCTTCCTGGGAGAGCGTCATGGATCAGGCCTGCTTGCGCTTGAGGAGTCGTTGGGCGCTGGCCACGAGGCCGGCGGCGTCCAGTCCGTAGTGGGCGAGGAGCTCGTCCCCGGTCCCGCTCTGCCCGAAGGCGCCGTGCATCCCGCACATCTCGACGGGCACGGGGTGGTGCCGGACGACCGACTGAGCGACCGCCTCGCCGAGGCCGCCGTTCTCCTGGTGCTCCTCGGCCGTGAGGATCGCGCCGCAGTCCCTCGCGGCGGCCTCGATGGCGTCGTCGTCGATCGGGGAGACGGTCGACATGTTCAGCACCCGGGCCTCGATCCCCATGGTCGAGAGCCGGTCCGCCGCCTCGAGCGCGGCCGCGACGGTGACGCCCATGGCCACGATGGCGAGGTCCCCCCCGTCGCGCAGCAGGGCGGCCTTGCCGAACTCGAAGCGGTAGTCGTCCGCGAAGACCACCGGCGTGGACGCCCGGGAGAGCCGGACGTAGACCGGGCCGGGGATCTCCGCGGCGGCGAGCACGGCCTGGCGCGCCTCGACGGCGTCCGCGGGGACGATGACCTTCATGCCGGGGAGGACGCGCATGATGGTGACGTCCTCCAGCATCTGGTGGGACTTGCCGTCCTCGCCGACGGTGAGCCCCGCGTGGGTCGCGCAGATCTTCACGTTGAGCTCGGGGACGCAGACGCTCTGGCGGATCTGCTCGAACGCCTTGCCCGTCGCGAACATGGCGAAGGAGCTGGCGAAGGCCACCTTGCCCTGGGACGCGAGGCCCGCCGCGACGCCGATCATGTTGGCCTCCGCGACCCCCATGTTGAAGAAGCGCTCGGGGTGGGCCTGGCCGAAGGCCTTGGTCTTCGTGGACCCGGACAGGTCGGCGTCGAGGACCACGACGTCGGGGTTGGCGGCGCCGAGCTCAAGGAGCGCCTCGCCGTAGGCGTTCCGGGTGGCGGCCTTCCGGGGCTCGACGCCCTCGAAGAGGGGCGCGAGTGCGGGGGATGCGATCATGGGCTGATGGGCCTTCGCAGGGGGTGCGGGGGGTGCGCGCCGGGACCGCGCCCCGGCTGCGAAACGTCTTTGTAACGCGCCGGTGGAATGCGCGTCCACGCGTGCCCGCTGGATCTCTCCCCGGCAACAGGTCGGACGGGGGCGCGCCGCCTCGCGCGGCCGGGACCGAGCCAGCGTGCCCTCCCCGGGAGACGGCCCGTGGGGCGTCCGGTGGACACTCCCCCTCCCCGCCCCTGCGCTTCGGGCGCCATGACGTACCCTGGGGGCCGGTCGGGACTGGCACGCATGGTGCTGGCCCACGGGCGCCCCGAGGCCTCCACCGGAACACCCCCATGAAGCACCGCCGCCACCTCGCACGTTCGATCGCCATGACCCTGGGCAGCGCCCTCGGCGCCGCGGGCCTCGCCCACGGCCAGGATGCCGCCCCCGCGACGCTGGACCTGGTGAATCGGACGTTCACCCGCCTCGACGCCAACGCGGACGGTCGGATCGCCCTCACAGAGGCCCGGCGCGTCGGCGTCTCGGCCCGGGTCTTCAACGGCCAGGACCACGACGCGGACCAGCACCTCTCCAAGGACGAGTTCACGCTCCTGTACCGCGAGCTGCTGCGCCCGACGGGCCGCAAGATCGGCGCGGACCTGGAGCGGGCCGCGAAGGGCATCGAGGAGGCCCGGAAGAAGCAGGCCGAGCTCGACGCCAAGCGTATTCAGGAGGCCCGTGAGAAGCAGGCCGCCGACAGCGCCCGCGCGCGCACCGAGGCCGCTCGCAAGAAGCAGGCGGACATGGACGCCCAGCGCACCGAGGACGCCCGGAAGAAGCAGGCCGAGCTCGACGCCAAGCGCATCCAGGAGGCCCGTGAGAAGCAGGCCGCCGACAGCGCCCGCGCGCGCACCGAGGCCGCTCGCAAGAAGCAGGCGGACATGGACGCCCAGCCCACCGAGGAGGCCCGGAAGAGGCAGGCGGAGCTCGACGCCAAGCGCATCCAGGAGGCCCGCGAGAAGCAGGCCGCCGACAGCGCCCGCGCGCGCACCGAGGCCGCTCGCAAGAAGCAGGCGGACATGGACGCCCAGCGCACCGAGGACGCCCGGAAGAAGCAGGCGGAGCTCGACGCCAAGCGCATC
>JASFWR010000332.1:0-4318 GCA_050049155.1 Planctomycetota bacterium
CGCGCCATGCGGCCTGCGCGCCGGCGACACGCCCGTCCGTGGCGCCTCCCCGCGGCCGTCCTCGCGCTCTCCGGCGCCCTGGCCCCTTCGGCCGGCGCCCTGAACCCTGCGGCCGGCGCCCAGGAGGTCCGGCTGGAGTGGTCGCCGCCGAACGGAGACGTTTACGCGGGGCAGACATTCGACCTCACGCTCGAGGTCACCGTGACCCGCCCCGCCGAGGGCGGGCTGGTGCAGCTCTTCCCACAGGCGCTCGGGCTGCCCCTGCAGCTGGAGGCCTTCGCGGGCGTCGAGGGACTCGAGCTGCTCCCCGGCGCGGACAGCGGCAAGGTCTCCCTGGTGCTGGACGGCGAGGTCTCCCGCGCGGACGACCTCGACCCGCGGGAGGACGTCACCCGCGTGCGCCTCACCCGCCGCGCGCGGGCGCGCCGGCCGGGCGCGCACCCCCTGCCCGAGCCCGTGGGGCGCTTCGCCGTGAGCTCCGGCTTCCGCCCCGACCTCGTGCGGGGTGAGGTCCCGGTGGACCGCGAGGACCGGGTCGCCCGCGGCGCCGCCGGCCGCGTCGAGGTCCTGCCCCTGCCGGAGGCGGGCCAGCCCATCGAGTTCGACGGGGCCGTGGGCGCCCTGGAGGCGAGCGCCAGCCTGGACCGCAACCGCGCCGTCGTGGGCGAGACCCTCCAGCTCGAGGTGCGCTTCGAGGGCGCGTGGCTGGAGGAGGGCCGCCCCGAGCCGCGGCTGGCCCCGGTGGACGGCCTCGAGGTGCAGGGCCGCCGCAGCGTCCCGCTCGCCGAACCCGGACGGGAGGGCCGCGTCTATCGCTACGACCTTCGCGTCACCTCCGACGCGCCCGCCGCGACCCCCGAGGTCCGCCTCACCGCGTTCGACCCCGGCGCGTCCCCGCCCGCCTACGTGGTGGTGCGGGCGCCGGGCCTCCCCATCGCCGTCCGTCGGCCCGCGGGCGCGCCGGCCGCGAGCAACGGCTCGGCGCAGGGAGCAGAGGGAGCCCCGCCGTCCGCAGGGGGGACCGTGGCCACGCCCGCCGAGGCGGGTGGCGAGGGCGGAGAGGACGGGAAGCCGCGACTCATCTGGACTCCCGCGGTCCTCGCCTTCATCGTCTTGCTCGCGGCGATCACCTCGCTGCGCAGCCGCCGCGCCGGCGGCGGAGGGCCCCCTTGAGCATCGTCCAGGACGCACAGCGCTTCCCCGTCACCGCCGTGATGATCATCGGCGCCGTGGCCGCGGTGCTCGCCGAGGCGAGCGGGCGCAGCATCGACCACCTGATGCTCCTGCCGGGCACGGCGCTCACCGAGCCCTGGCGCCTGGTGACCTGCGTGCTGCCCCACGGCGGCCCGTTCCACCTGGTCTTCAACGTCTACTGGATCTGGATGCTGGGGCGCATCATCGAGAGCCGCCTCGGGTCGCCGTCCACGGCCGTGCTGACCCTGCTCTGCGCGGTGGCCGCCAGCGGGCTCGAGGCCGCGCTGATGCACAGCGCCGTGGGGCTCTCCGGCGTGGTGTACGGCTTCGCGTTCTACGCGTACGCCCGTGGCCGCCACGACCCGCGCTTCTTCGGGATCATGGACGCCCGGCTGATCCGCTTCTTCATCGGCTGGTTCCTGCTGTGCGTCGTGCTCACCGAGCTCGGGGTCATGCGCGTGGCCAACGCCGCCCACTTCGGCGGCGGCCTGATGGGCTTCGCCTGCGGGCTGCGCCAGCGCTGGGCGGCGCCGGCGGTGCTCGCGGCGGTGGCCGCGCTGCTGGTGGCCGCGCCCTCGGGCGGCGGCTCCCCCTACGTGCTGCGGCGCGCGGCGGACGACCACCTCCGGGAGGGCCGCTCCGCCCAGGCCCTCGAGGCCTACGAGGAGCTCATCTCCGAGGGCGACGTCCGCGCCGGCACCTGGAAGAACTATGGCATCGCCCTGGAGCGTGAGGGGCGCGTCGACGACGCCCTGGAGGCCTGGCGCGAGGCCATCGCCATCGACCCCCAGGTCTTCACCCCCGAGGAGCGCGAGGGCGTGCAGTCGGAGATCGACCGCCGCCTCGGGCGCGGGGGGCGCTGAGCCGCGCCCATGACCGCGCCGACCCCCACCGACGCCGAGCGGCGCGAGGCCGCGGAGGCCCTCGCGGGGAAGCGGTCGGGCCTCTCCCGCGCCCTGTGGGCGACCCTGGGCCTCGCCTTCGTGGGCGTCGGCGCCGTGGGCGTGGTCGTCCCCGGGCTCCCCACCACGCCCCTGCTCCTCCTGGCGGCGGCGTGCTTCGCGCGGAGCTCGCCGCGGCTCTACGCGTGGCTGCTGCGCAACCCGACCTTCGGGCCCCTGATCGAGGACTTCCGCGCGGGCCGCGGGGTGAGCCTGCGGGTCAAGGCGACCGCCCTGACCATGATGGCCGGCTTCGTGGCCTTCGCCCTGCTGGTGCCGCTGCGCGGGAAGCCCGTCCCCACGGCCGTGGTCGCCGCCGTGGCCGTGATCGGCGCCGTGTACATCCTGCGCCTGCCGACCCGGCCGCCGGACGGGCACGGGACCGCCGAGGGTGACCGAGCCAGCTAGGCGCCGCGTCACCCATGGCGCCCGGGCGCCGTATCCCCCATGGCGCCCCGGCGCCGTATCCCCCATGGCGCCCCGGCGCCGTATCCCCCATGGCGCCCCGGCGCCGGGCTACGCGCTCACTTGGGCTTGGGCCGGAACACCTCGATCACCGCGGCGTCCGCCTCGAGGCGCGCCGCCCCGGTGAGGTCGAGGCAGTAGGGGATCGCGGGGAACACCGCGTCCAGGCACTGGCGGATCGCGCTGGGCTTGCCGGGGAGGTTGACGATCAGCGCCTTCCCCCGGATGCCCGCCGTCTGGCGGGAGAGGATCGCCGTGGGCACGTACTGGAGGCTCACCTGGCGCATGAGCTCCCCGAAGCCGGGCATGGGCTTCTCCACCACCGCCTCGGTGGCCTCGGGCGTCACGTCTCGGGGCGCCGGGCCCGTCCCGCCCGTGGTCACCACCAGGTCGCAGCCCTCCTGGTCGATCAGCTCCACCAGGGTCCGCTCGATGAGCTCCCGGTCGTCGGAGATCACCCGCGGGACCGCCTCCCACTCGGAGGTCAGGTACTCCTCGAAGGTGGCCCGGATCGCGGGTCCTCCGAGGTCCTCGTACTCGCCGCGGCTCGCCCGGTCCGAGACCGTGACGACGCCGATCCTCGCCTTGTTGCTCATGGTCGGTGGCCGACCCTCAGGTCGGCGGAAGTGGAAGGGGTCGGGCCCGAAGCAGGAAGCCCAACGCAGGAGGTTCAGCGCAGGAACTCCGGCGCGGGAGGGTCAGCGGCCGGCGCGCTCGGGGAGGACGGCGCGCTCGGAGAGCGCGTGCCCCACGTACGGGGTGAAGCGGACGGGGTCGCCCGGCTGGAAGGTGGCGCCCACGGGGAGCTCCACGAGCCCGTCCGCCGCGGCCGCCGCGATCAGGTCGCCGCTCCCGTTCCAGCGGGCGGGCACCACACCGCCGCCCTGGAACGACGCGGGCAGGAAGAGGTGGCGGCGCCCGCGGTGCTCGTACGCCTCGGCCATGGGGGCGTCGAACGTGGCCGGGCGCCAGCCGCCGAGGAAGTGACCGAGGGCGGGCATCAGGAACAGGTGCGCCGTGGCCAGCACGCTCACCGGGTTGCCGGGGAGCCCCACGAAGAGGGCCCCGTCCCCGCGCCGCGCCACGAGCACGGGCTTGCCCGGCTGGACCTGGACCTTGTGGAAGACGGTCTCGTAGCCGAGCTCCGCGAGGGTCGCCGGCACCAGGTCCCGCTCCCCCATGCTCACCCCCCCGGTGGTCACGACCACGTCCGAGTCCGCCGCGGCTCCCTCGAGGGCAGCGCGCAGCTCCCCCTCCCGGTCGCGGGCGTGGCGGCGCTGCACGTCGACGCCGATGGACGCCATGAGCGCGTCGAGGAGCGGCCCGTTGCTGTCCCGGATGCCGGCGGCGCCGGCCGCGCCCACCTCGTCGCCCGTGGTCACCACGCCCACGCGCGGGCGCTGGAACACCTCCACCTCGGTCGCCCCGGCCATGGCCGCCACCGAGAGGTGGGCCGGCGCGAGGCGGGTCCCGCGCGCCACGAGCACGTCCCCCTCCCTGGCGTCCTCGCCGCGCCACGCGATGTTCCTCCCCGCCGCCGGCGCGGCCTCCAGCCGGACCCGCTGCCCGTCGTCCAGGGCCTCGGTGACCTCCACCGGCACCACGGTGGTGCCGTGCGGCGCGGGGGCGCCGGTCATGATCCGCACGGCCTGGCCCGGCGCGAGCTCGCCCTCGTGGGAGGTGCCCGCGGTCACGGTCGCCACCACGTCGAACTCCGC
>JASFWR010000333.1:0-4317 GCA_050049155.1 Planctomycetota bacterium
GGCGCGGGCCGCGCTCATCGCCGGGACCGCCTGAGGTTCGCCGAGGCGGCCGCCCGGTCAGGCGCCCTCGCGCCCGAGCCACTGGTCGAGCCGGGCGTCGACCATGGCGCCGATCGCGTCCGCCGTCTGGCGGTACACGTCGAGGGAGCCGCCGAAGGGGTCGGGCACGTCGCCGCCCTCGGGGTCGAGGAGCTCGACGGCGCCCGCCGCCGCGGGCGGCAGCACCGACAGCAGGGCGTCGCGGTGCCCCGAGGTCATGCAGTACACGCGGTCCTGGGCGGCCACGAGCGCCTCCAGGGCCGGGCTCGAGGCGTGTCCCTCCAGGGGGACCCCGCGCTCGGCGAGGGCGGTCACCGCGTGCTCGGAGGCCGGGGCGCCCGGTCCCGCGTAGACGCCGGCGGAGGAGACCTCGAACCCGAAGGTCGTCTCGTCCTCCGTCCCGAGCCTCGCCCTGAGGCCGGCCCTCGCGAGGGCCTCGGCCATGGGGCTCCGGCAGGTGTTGCCCGTGCAGACGAACAGGAGCCGGAGGCCGGCGGTGCGCTTGATCTCATCCATGCTCACGATGCCCTCGCGCAGCAGTTCTACCCCACCCGCGCCGAGGCGCGCCACCGTGGACGCCTCGCCGATGGCGCAGGGCCCGCCGTCGAGCACCGCGGACAGCTCGCCCTTCGAGAAGGTCGCCAGCACCTGCGCCGCGTCCGTGGCGGGGGCCTCGCCCGCCCGGTTGGCGCTGGTCATCACCACGGGGAAAGGGGCGGCGCTGAGCACCGCGCAGGTGGCCGGGTGGGCCGGCGCGCGGACGCCCGTCCACCCGCCGGAGGAGATGAGCTCCAGGCCGGGCCGGGTCGACCGCAGCACCAGGGTGAGCGGGCCCGGCCAGTAGCGGTCCGTCACGCGCCGCACCAGGGCGGGGAGCTCCAGGTGTCCGTCCAGGTCCGGCGGGCCGCCCACGTGCCACGTGTAGGGCCGCGGCTCCGTGGAGCCCTTGGTCTCCGCGATGCGCGCCAGGGCCTCCTCGCGGTCCGCCCGCGCGGCGAGGCCGTAGACCGTCTCGGTGGGCATGGCCACGAGGTCCCCGGCCTCGAGGGCGCCCACGAGCCGCTGGATCGTGGCGGGGGAGGGGCGCTCCCCGGGCGGGACGGTGAGGACGGGCGACTGGCTCAAAGGTGGGGCACGGGGAAGGCGTGTCCGGTTAGTCTGCCGCCGGGCCCGCGCACGTCGTGACCATTTCGGTCGGATCCCGGGCCCGGCCATGGAACAGGAGATCGACTGGGACAGCCGGCCGCCGATCGGCCCCACGGAGCAGAACGGCGGGCGCCGGAGGATGCTGGCGCGCCTCGCCGGCGGGCTCGCCCACGAGATCAAGAACCCCCTCTCCACCATGGCGATCAACCTCACCCTGCTGGAGGAGGAGTTCCAGCCGGCGCCGGGCGGCGACGGCGGCCAGTCGCCGGCGGAGCGCCGCTCGCTGAAGCGGGTGAAGACGCTCCAGCGCGAGGTGGCCCGGCTCGAGGGGATCCTCGAGGACTTCCTGCGCTTCGCCCGGGGCGGCGACGTGAACCGCGCCCCCTGTGACCTGGTGGCGCTGGTCCGCGAGGCCCTGGAGTTCGCGGAGCCCGAGCTCGAGGCCGAGGGGGTCCGGCTCCACGCGCTGCTCCCCGGATCCCTGCCCCTCGCCATGCTCGACGACGGGGTCTTCCGGCAGGCCCTGCTGAACCTGATCGTCAACGCGCGGCAGGCGATGCCCGGCGGCGGGGAGCTCATCGTCGAGCTGCGGCGGAGCGGCCCGCGGGCGGAGCTGACGATCACGGACTCGGGGGTCGGGATGTCCCCCGAGCAGCTGGAGCGGTGCTTCGACCTGTACTACTCCACGAAGCGCACCGGGACCGGCCTGGGGCTCGCCACGGTGAAGCGCATCATCGAGATGCACGACGGCGAGATCGGGGTGATGAGCGAGGAGGGGCGGGGCACCCGCTTCGTCCTCTGGCTGCCGCTCCTCCAGGAGCTCCGGCCCCAGCGCAGCGAGCCCGAACCCGAGCCAGAGCCCGAGCCCGAGGCCGGCGGGCAGGTCGCCGAGGGCGAGGCGCCCGGAGACGAACATGAGTGACGCGAACGCAGGCCGGATCCTCATCGTCGACGACGACGAGGGGCACGGCGAGGCCCTCGGGGACGGGCTCGAGATCGACGGGTACGAGTGCACCGTGGTGGCCTCGGGGGAGGCGGGCGTCGCGGCGCTCGAGGGGGGCACCTTCGACGCCGTGCTGACCGACCTGGTGATGCACGACCGGTCGGGGCTGGAGGTCCTGCGGGAGGCCAAGCGGCTCACCCCCGACACCCCCGTCCTGCTCATCACCGGCCACGCCACGGTGGAGACCGCGGTGGACGCCATGCGTGAGGGGGCCGAGGACTACCTGAGCAAGCCGGTGAAGCTCGCGGAGCTACGGGCCAAGCTGGCGCGCGCCATCGAGAAGGGCCGGCTCGTCCGGGACAACCAGTCGCTCCGCAGCGAGAACACCGAGCTGCGGCGGCAGTTCGACAAGAGCTTCGGCTTCGACGGGCTGCGCGGGCACTCGAAGGAGATGACCCGGGTGTTCGAGATCCTCGCGCGGGTCTCGCCGACCAACGCGACCGTGCTCGTCCTCGGCGAGAGCGGGACGGGCAAGGAGCTCATCGCCCGGGCGATCCACACCAACAGCGACCGCCGGGACCACAACTTCGTGGCGGTGAACTGCGCCGCCCTGACCGAGGGCCTGATCGAGTCCGAGCTGTTCGGTCACGTGAAGGGCGCCTTCACCGGCGCGGTGGGCGACAAGGAGGGGCGGGTGGCGTACGCCGACGGCGGGACGCTCTTCCTGGACGAGATCGGCGACATGCCCCTCGCGACCCAGGCCAAGCTGCTGCGGGTCCTCGAGGCCCGCGAGGTGGTCCAGGTGGGCGGCAACGACCCCCGCTCGGTGGACATCCGCCTCGTCGCGGCCACGAACCGGAACCTGCGGGAGATGGTGGAGGACGGGGAGTTCCGGGAGGACCTGTTCCACCGGCTGCAGGTCGTCGAGCTCATGCTGCCGCCCCTGCGCGAGCGGACCGGGGACGTCCCGCTGTTGATCGACCACTTCATCGAGGAGTTCCGCGAGCTCCACGGCAGGCAGGTGGACGGCATCTCGCCCGAGGCCCGGGCGCTGCTGGCGCGCTACCGGTGGCCGGGGAACGTCCGGGAGCTGCGGAACGCAGTGGAGAACATGGTGCTGCTCGCCGGCGGCGCGACGCTCTCCGTGGACGACGTCCCCGAGTCGATCCGCTCGGCCACGGCCGCCGGCGGCGGCGACGGCGCCGCCCAGGGCGGCGCTGGCGGGTACGACCTGGCCGGACGTTCCCTGGACGAGGTGGAGCGGGCGCTGATCCGGGCCAACCTCGAGCTCATGGACGGCAACCGCAAGAAGGCCGCCGAGGTCATGGGGATCGGGGAGCGGACGCTCTACCGGAAGATCAAGGAGTACGGCCTCTCCTAGGCCCGACCGCGCTCCCCGTGGTTGACCTCGCGGGACCGGAGGACCTTCCAGGTCCCCCTGCGCGTCACGAGGTCGAGGGTGGCCTCGAGGTTCCAGTAGGGGGTCAGGAGGCCGTCGCGGCCCCGTCGGGAGACGAGGCAGGCCAGCCGGACCGTGCACACCTCCTCCTCCCCGTCGATCTCGGCGGGCGGCAGGAACTCGAGCCCGCCCTCGTCCGGGAGGCTCGCCACGTACTCGCCGCCGTCCCGGTCGCCCCCGCCGAAGCGGCGCCCCCAGCCGCCGAGGGCGCCCCGCAGCTCGTCGAAGCCGACCCCCGTGCCCTCGTCGAGGTAGGACCGGGTCACGAAGCGGCCGAGCCGGCGGGCCTCGCCCTCGTCGACGGCCTCCAGCAGGGCGCTCAGCTGGCGGCGGACCTGGGTCTCCTGGTCGCCGAGGCCGGCGAGGATCCGGGAGCCGCCGAAGGCGAGGACGACGGCGGCGAGCAGGACCTTCAGGACGCTGGTGACTCTCATCGGAACGCGCGGCGGGGGGCAAGAGCGGAGGCGAAACCGGCCACCCCCGCAGGGTAGACTTCGACTGGCCGAGACTCCCGTCCCGGCCTCGATTCCAGACCGCGCCCGGTGCTCCCGCGTCGGGCGCCCCCGCCGAGCCCCACCGCGGCGGCCCACCCGGAGCGCAGGGTGGGCCCCGGGGGCCGACGCGCGGTTCGGAGGCGGGGCTGGCAGGGGGGGCGGCGCCACGACCCAGGATGTTCCACAGCCCTCCCCTCCGCTCCCTGCGCGCCGCGGGCGACCCCGCGACGCCGGGC
>JASFWR010000334.1:0-4281 GCA_050049155.1 Planctomycetota bacterium
AGGGCCGCCCCACGCAGGGCCGCTCGACTCAGGGCCGCTCGAGCAGCACGCCCAGGACCTCGCCCGGCACGAGGCCGAGCGCGGCGGGCGGGCGCACGATGAGGGTGCGGCCGTACTCGGGGACCTGCGGCCGGCGCCAGAGGCGGACGGGCAGCTCCTCGACGCCCTGGCCGAAGCCCACCACCTCGGCCTCCGCGACCACCGCGGGCGCGGAGCGCCGCGCCAGCAGGACGACCTCGGGGACGTCCACCTCGGCGGCCACGGGCTCGGGGAGGAAGACGGTGACGTTCCGGGCCCCCTCGGCCTCCACCGTCGCGACCGGCGCTCCGGCGAGGAGCGCCTGTCCGGGGCGCGCCTCGACGAGCCCGACGCGGCCGGGGACGGACGCGAGCAGGGTCAGGCCGGCGCGCTCCGTCCGCAGCGCACCCAGCGTCGCCCGGCGGACCTCGACGCGCTGACGGAGCGCGAGGACCGCGGCCTCGTCCGCCCGCCGCGCGGCCTCGCGAACGGCCTCGCGCGCCGCCTCGTCGGCGGCGGGCGGCGCGAGCGTCTCCAGGATCCCGCGCGCGCGGGCCAGGCTCGCCTGCGCCGCCGCGCGCTCCTCGGTCTCGGCGGCCAGCAGCGCCCGGTTGGCCTCGACCTGTCCGAGCAGGGTCCGCTCCTCGAGCTCGAGGTCCTGCTTCTCCGCGCCGCGGCCGAAGCCCTGGTCCACGAGGGAGGTGAGGCGCTCGGCCTGCACCCGCACCTGGTCGGCGCGCAGCAGGTCGCGCTCGATCTCGACCTCGAGGGCCAGGATCGAGAGCCGCCGCTCGCGGGCCTGGATCTCGAGGCGCCAGACCTCGTCGCGGACCCGGCTCCGGTTTGCCTGCCCGTCCTGGGCGAAGTCGGTGTCGTCCTCGCCCGCGGCGAGCTCTCGCTCGGCCGCCTGGAGCGCCTGGGAGGCCGCGAGGGACGCCACGTCCGCGAGCACGGCGGCGAGCTCCTCCTCCGCCACCGCCAGCCGCGCCTCCAGGGGCTCGCTCGTCAGGCGCGCCAGGACGTCGCCCGTGCGAACGAGGTCCCCCTCCGCCACGAGGAGCTCCGCGAGCTGCCCCGCCTGCCCGAAGGCGTGGGCCACCTGGGTCGCCTTGACGATGCCCACCAGCTGGGGAGTGGGGACCGAGGACCCCGCCGACCACAGGCCGGCGAGCCCGAGGGTCACCCAGGCCACGAACTGGCCGGGGCCACGCGCGAACTCGCGCAGCCGCAGCCCGAGGGGTGTCGACACCCGCGCCGGCAGCGGGGGCATCTCGGGGGACCGCGGGAGCTCGACCTCCTCCATGACCTCGTCCTCGCTCACAGCTCCGAGTACCGGTCACGGAGCACGAGGCTCGCCTCGACGATCCCAGGCGTCGCGCGCAGGTGGTCCACCATCTCGCTGCCCCGACCGGGGTCCCGGAGCCGCACGGCGGACACCACCTCGAGGCTCTCGCTCGAGTCGTGGGAGGTCATGCGCTCCACCCCGCGGCAGAACCGCGAGAGGATCTCCTCGGCCCGGTCGAGGGCCGCGCGCCACGCCTCGGGGTCCCCACCGGAGCCCCGCTCCACGGCGAAGGAGACGTGCCCGTCGAAGCGCGTCTTCGAGCCGAAGGCCACGAGGTGGAGGTAGGTCACCACCGCCATGAGCACGGTCCCCCCCACCATGGCGACCCCGTAGCGCTGGGTCCCCGCGGCCATCCCGAGGACCAGGGAGAAGAAGACGAACACCGTGTCCCGGGTGTCCTTGAGCACGTTCCGGAAGCGGACGATCGCGAGGGCTCCCAGGAGCCCGAAGGCCGTCACGAGGCTGTCCCCGATCACGAAGATGAGCAGCGCGGCCCCCATGGTCAGGACCACGAGGGACTGCGTGAAGCCGCGGGAGTAGGAGAGGCCGTGGTGGGTCCGCTGGTAGACCCAGGCCACCGCCAGCCCGATGAAGGCGGCGATCATCAGGGACGCGAGCAGGGCCGCGAGCCCGTCGGCGCCGGCCGTCCCGCCGGCGACGAGCTGGTCGAGGGCGTCGCCGAGCTCAGGCACGGGAGATCTCCCTGCTGCGGCGGGCAGCGCGCAGGGACCGACGCAGGCTGGACTCGTGGGGGCCGCCGATGGCCCCCGCCTCCATGGCGCGGTCCAGTGAGAGCACGTACTTGGGGATCGACTCGCGGTTGATCTCGAGCTGGTCGATCAGGCGGGTCGCCCAGGACGGGCAGCGGTCGGAGAACTTCAGCTCGATGACCGCCCCCTCCGTGGGGGTCCGCTCCCACTCCCGGTGGGCGTCGAGGGCGAGGTTGTTCGTGGTCGTCACCTGGTGCTCGACGTCCGTGTCGATGGTCAGGCGCACGGGGTCGCCGTGCGCCGACTCGTAGGCCTCCCGCATGTATCGGACCCTGACCACGGGCCTCGCCCCCACCTCCTCCAGGCGAACGGCGAACTCGCTGGCGCCGTCCCCCGCCGTGCGGGGCGCCACGCCCCCGCGGAGGATGTCCTCGGCCTCCGCGCGGGTCACCCGCGCCCGGGTCTTGCGGACCACGACGTTGGAGCGCTTCTTGACCTCCAGGAAGACGGGCGAGCTGGGGTCGTCGTCGTAGGCGCGGACGCGCAGCTTGAAGCGGTTCAGGTGCCCCTCGACCGTGGTCCGGTAGAGCTCGTAGCCGTCCCCGTCGAGGTAGAGGCTCACGATCGGGTAGCGGTTGCCGGGCTGCGTGCGGGCGAAGCGGTCCGGCCGGACGAAGGGGCGCGACATGGCGCGGATCGACGGGAGCAGGCTCGCGGGCACGAAGTACTTCCACTCGTACCGTGAGGTCAGGGTCCTGTCGTTCTGAGACATCGGGGGAGGGCGCCCAGGGGTGCGAGCGGGCGGCCCGATTCTCGACGTATATTGGTTTTCCGTCAAGAACTCGGGCGTCGCGAGCGCCGACCGCGTCTCAAGGTATCGGTACCCCCCTCGCCCACGCGCCCCGCCCTCCGTTGCCCCTCCTCCGAAACAAGTCCCTCCTCGCCAGGGTCCTGACCGTCGCGGTCACGGCGGGGAGCGCCGCGGGCCAGCTCCCGGTCCTCTCCGAGTTCCTCGCGAGGAACGACACGGGCATCGTCGACGAGGACGGCGATCGCTCCGACTGGATCGAGGTCCACAACCCCTCGGGGGCGCCCGTCGACCTGAGCGGATGGCGGCTCACCGACGACGCCGGTGACCCTGCGAAGTGGACCTTCCCCGCCGAGGTGCTCGGCCCGGGCGACCACCTCGTGGTCTTCGCGTCGGACAAGGACCGCGCCGTCGCCGGGCTCCCGCTGCACACCAACTTCCGGCTCTCCACGGGGGGCGAGTACCTCGCCCTCGTGGACCCGACGGGCCAGCCGGTCACCGCGTACGCCCCGACCTACCCCGCCCAGTCCGCGGACGTCTCCTTCGGGCTCCAGCAGGACTTCGTGACCCTGGCCTACTTCGACCCCCCGACGCCCGGCGCGCCGAACGTCGGGGGCGGGGGCGCTCCCCTCGGCCCGGTGACCTTCTCCCGGCCCCGCGGCTTCGAGACCGGGTCCTTCCTCCTGGAGCTCTCGCACCCCAGCCCGACCGCGGACATCCACATGACCCTCGACGGCCGCGAGCCCTCGATCCAGGACCCGATCTACGTGTCCCCGCTCCTCGTCGACCGGACCTCGACGATCCGCGCGCGGGCCTTCCAGGCGGGCGCCCTCCCGTCGCCCATCGCCTCCAGGACCTGGGTCTTCCCGGGCCAGGTCGAGGGCCAGGACCTCTCCACCGCCCTCGCGAGACGCCTTCCCGCGGAGTGGATCGAACAGTCCGGTGAGAACTGGGACCGGGGCGGCTCGCGGCCCGGAGCCTGGTACGGCCTCGACGGCCTCGTCACCGCTCCGTACACGCCGGCTCAGGTCACCGAGGCCCTCGGGGCCCTCCCGACGCTGTCCATGCAGCTGCACCCGGACGACCTGTTCGGGTTCATGGCCCCGTCGGGGCGGGTGGGGATCTACGCCAACTCCACGGAGGAGGGCCCGGCCTGGGAGCGGGCGTGCTCCCTGGAGTGGCTCGACCCTGCGGGCGGTCCCGAGTTCCAGATTGACTGCGGCGTGAGCATCCAGGGCGGGACCAACACGGGCGTCGCGAACCGGAGCCAGCTCTCGTTCGCCCTGAAGTTCAGGTCGGAGTTCGGGCCGCCCAAGCTCGACTTCGAGGTCTTCCCGGACTCGTCCGTCGACCGCTTCGACTATCTGATCCTCGACTGCAGCAGCCAGCTCTCCATCAGC
>JASFWR010000054.1:0-13693 GCA_050049155.1 Planctomycetota bacterium
TGACCGCGCCGCCGCGTACTCCCCCCGGGCCAGGCGCACCACCGCGCGGTCCTTCGGCAGGTCCCTGCCCAGGGACACGCCCTGGGCCGCGAGGCCCACGATCGCCAGGGCCACGCCGGCGGCGCGCAGCCGCCCGAGGCGGCGCTTGAAGCCGTCGCGGAAGCCGCGGTCCGCCAGGGCCCGCTCCAGGAACGCGACCCGCTGGGTGGCGCTGAAGTGCCGCCAGCCCGCCGACTCGCGCTGCCGGCCGCCCACGCGGTCGAGGGCGCTCACCAGCGCCGGCAGGTCCCCCTGCACCTCGACGCTGAACAGGTCCGCCTCGAGCTCCGAGCGCCGCGAGAGCCAGCCGAAGCCCACGTACCAGAGGCCGAGGATCAGGAGCCCGACGGCCCCCTGCAGCCACACGGGCTGGTCCGCGAGGGCCTCCCGGAAGAGGACCTCGCCCAAAAAGAGCACGGCGCACAGCCAGGCGATGAACGCGCCCACGTGGCGGCACCGGGCGTGGCCGATCTCGTGGGCGTAGACCGCGCCCAGCTCGCGCGTGTTGAGGATCGAGAGGAGGTGGTCCGAGAAGAGCACCACGCGCCCCCGCTCCCGGAAGCCCACGATGGCGGCGTTGGCCATCAGGTCGCCCGTGCGCCACACCAGGAGCCGCCCGGGCACGAAGCCCGCCCGCGCGGCCACCACGTCCAGCGCCTCCCGGCGCGGGTCGTCCGGGAACGGGTGGGTGTCCCACGACCACGTGAGCAGCCTCGGCAGGAGGACCGCGAGGGCGCCGACCATCAGCGCGGTGAAGGCGAAGGAGGCGAGGCCCACGTACTGCACCTCGGTCCGCAGCCAGTGGCTCCGGCCCACCAGGATGCTCAGCAGGACGAACAGGGCGATCGGCGCGCAGCACGCCAGGAACATGCGCAGCTGGAAGCGCCGCAGCTGCCGGCGCATGAGGGGCGTGCCCCCGTGCACCCGCGCCGACGCCAGGATCGTGGACAGCTCGAGGAGCACGAAGGGGGCCATGGCGAGCAGGAGGCCCGCGTCCGGCCACGCGTCGAGGTCCACGGCCAGGCCCGTCCAGGCGCGCACCGAGCCCAGCCAGTCCGCGGCGAGCACGAGCAGGGCGTAGGTCATCCAGCCCGCCCCGGAGAGCAGCCGCTCGAGGCGCCGCGCGCGCTCCGTCCGGCCGGCGAGCGACGCCCGCTGCGCCATGGCCCCGAGCACGTGCGGGAGGGCGAGGCCGAACAGCAGGACCTCGGGGTGGGGCCCCTCCGCCCCCAGCCCCGCCTGGGCCAGCGTGAGCGCGACCAGCGCGGCGAGGACGGAGAAGAGCGGGCCCATGGGCCAGGGAATGTAGGCCCGCCCCGGGCGCCCGCGCACCTAGAGACGGTCGAGGATCTTGGCGGTGTTCTTGAAGTGGAGCTTCGCCGCGCCGCGCAGGGCCTCCTCGCCCTGCTCCTCCACCAGGCGCCGGCCCGCCGCGTCGGTGGGCGCGCCCGCGCCCTTGTGGAGGGGCACGCCGAAGTCCTCGGAGAGCTCCGCGAGCCCCAGCAGGAACTCCTGGCGGGCGATGATGCTCGCGGCGGCGACGGCGGCGTGGCGCTCCGCGCGCGGCACCTCGGTCAGGCGGACGCCGAAGGGCGCGAGGCGCTCGCGCACCAGGCCGCGCCGCTCGAACTGGTCCACGACCACGTTCTCCCCCGCGCCCACCAGTTGCCCGACGACCTCCGCGTGGAGGTCCGCGAGCATGGGGTTGAGAGCCGGGTACTCCGGGTACAGCGCGTTGTACTCGTTCGGGTCCACGCGGCGGACCGCGTACGGCACCTCGGCCCGCAGCATGGCGCCGAGCTTCAGCGCCCGGCCGTCCGTGAGCGTCTTGGAGTCCGCGACCCCCCACTCCTCGAGCCGCACCAGCGTGTCCGCGTCGGCGCGGACCGCCGCCACCACCAGCGGCCCGAAGTAGTCCCCCTTCCCCGCCTCGTCGCTGCCCGTCACCGGCGGCTCCAGCACGATCGGCGCGTCGCCGGCCCCCTTCGAGGCCGAACCACTCGAGCCAGGCGCCGAGGAGCGCGACCGCCTGGGCGCCGCGGCCGCCGGGTCGAGGTCCGTCCAGCGGGCGACGAAGGCCGCGGGGTCGGGCCCCTGGACCACGAACTTCCCGGAGGTGTACAGGGTCGCCACGACGCCCTCCCCCTTCACGCTGAACTCGGCATGGGGGACGGTCCGGTGCTCGAAGCCGCCCCCCGAGAGCCGGGCGCGCAGGGCGGCGTACTGGCCCCGGGGGACCTTGGTGACGAAGGTGTCTTGGGGCATGGCTCGCAGGACCATACGTTGGCGGCATGAGCGAGCACGAACCCCGGCCCGCCGAAGTGTTCGACACGGAGGTGGACGTGGCGGCGGTGACCGAGCGGACGCCGCGCCTCGTGGAGACCCCGCGGGGCAAGCTCGCCCTCGTGCGGGACGGGGAGCGCATCGTGGCCATCGACGCCTGGTGCCCCCACCTGGACGGCCCCCTTTGGGAGGGCTCCAGCGCCGGCGGCGAGGTGGCCTGCCCCTGGCACCGGTGGCGGTTCTCCCTCGACACGGGCCGCTGCACCTGGGCGCCCCGCGGCGACGCCGAGGAGGCGGCGGAGACCTGCATCGACGTCTTCCCCACGGCGGAGCACGGCCCTGGGCGGGTCCGGATCCTCCTGGGCTCGCGCTGAGTCATCCCCCGGCCCTTGGGCCATCCCCGACGCCCTCCGGCCCACTACACTCTCCGGCGAGCGACGGCACGGGCCGCCGCCCGTGACCCCTTCCCCATCTTTGGCGCGGCGCGCGCCGAGGTCGCCCCATGGGCCCCCTCCAATCCATCCTCGACGCGATCGGTTGCACCCCCCTCGTGGAGCTGCAGAAGGTCGGCAAGGAGACCGGTTGCCGCTTCCTCGTGAAGTGCGAGTTCATGAACGCCGGCGGCTCGGTCAAGGACCGCATCGGCCGCCGCATGGTGCTGGAGGCCGAGAAGTCGGGGCGCATCAAGCCCGGCGACACGCTCATCGAGCCGACCTCGGGCAACACGGGCATCGGCATGGCCCTCGCCGCGGCCGTGCGCGGCTACCGGATGATCATCACGATGCCGGAGAAGATGAGCCGCGAGAAGCAGGTGGTGCTCGAGGCCCTCGGGGCCGAGATCATCCGCACGCCGACCGAGGCCGCGTGGGACAGCCCCGAGAGCCACATCGGGGTCGCCAACCAGCTGCAGAAGATCCTGCCGAACGCGCACATCCTCGATCAGTACTCCAACCCGGACAACCCGCTCGCGCACTACGAGGGGACCGCGGTGGAGATCCTCGAGCAGACCGACGGCGGCAAGTTCGACTACTTCGTCGCCGGCGCCGGCACGGGCGGCACCCTCTCGGGCTGCGCGCGGCGCCTCAAGGAGGACGCCCCCGGCGTGAAGATCGTGGGCGTGGACCCCGTCGGCTCCATCCTCGCCGGCCCCGGCCCCATCGGCTCCTACAAGGTCGAGGGCATCGGCTACGACTTCATCCCCGACGTGCTCGACCGGGACCTCGTGGACGAGTGGGTCAAGAGCGAGGACCACCCCTCGTTCCTCATGTCCCGCCGGCTCATCCGTGAGGAGGGGCTGCTCTGCGGGGGCTCCTGCGGGACGGCCATGGCCGCGGCCATCGAGGTCGCGGAGCGAGTGGGCCCGGGCAAGACCTTCGTGGTCATCCTCCCGGACAGCGTCCGCAACTACATGACCAAGTTCATGGACGACGCCTGGATGAAGCAGCACGGCTTCGTCCGCCCCTCGTGGGAGGAGGACTCCTGCGGATCGCTCATCGCCAAGCTCCCGGCACGGGAGCTCATCACCGCCTGCGGCGAGGACACCCTCGGCGCGGCCGTGTCGCGCATGAAGGACTCGGGCATCAGCCAGCTCCCCGTGCTCGAGGACGGGCGCCTCGTGGGCATCGTCACCGAGTCCGACCTCCTGCGCCGCATCGTGGACGGCCACGCCCAGCTCGACGCGAAGGTGGCCGAGGTGATGTTCCGCAACGTGGAGACCGTGCACGAGTCCGCGCCCGCCCGCAGCCTCCTCGAGATGTTCTCGCGGGAGAGCGTGGGCGTGGTGGTGAACGACGACCACCAGCCGGTGGGGATCCTCACCAAGATGGACATCGTCGACCACCTCACGGCGGCCCGCGCCGGGGCCTGAACGCAGGACCTCTGGCGCGGGCTCTCTGGCGCGGGGGCCACGGCCAGCCTCCCCGCAGGCCCGGAGTCGGAGGCGCGCCGACGGTCCCGGTCAGCGGTCGGTCTTGTCGGCGTAGCCGATCGCTTCCAGCTGCTCCTGCCCCTGGGCGCCGACCCCGAGCACCAGCGGCGGCCTCGACTCGTCGGCCTCGTGCACGAGCTCCCGGATCCGCGCCACGTCGGCGGCGCCCCGGTCCGGGAGCATGCGCACCATGTCGCTCTGCTGGCGCGGATCCCCCACCACGTCGAAGGTGCGCACGTCCCCCTTCGCGGGCTCCGCCGGCCCGAGGGGATCCTCGGCCGAGGGGACCACGCGCAGGTGCGTCACCCGGGACCCGCGGCGCAGGCCGTAGAGCTGCTGGTAGCGGGCCATGCCCCAGACCCCCTTGGTGGTCTCGAAGAGCGCCTCGTCGGGGAGCTCGTCGTCCACCAGGTGGTATTGCACCCCGGGCGTCCGCAGGCTCGCCCCGGTCAGGGCCGCCAGGGTCGTCGGGAGGTGTCGGTTGGAGACCACCCCGACCCGGCGGGCCGCGGGGATCCCCGGCCCGCGCATGACCAGGGGGGCGCGCACGAGCTCGTCGTACACCTCGTGCCCGTGCCCGTGCCGGCCGTGGTCGAAGAGCTCCTCGCCGTGGTCGGAGGTGAAGACGACGATCG
Organism: Planctomycetota bacterium; assembly: GCA_050049155.1. Taxonomy (GTDB): domain Bacteria; phylum Planctomycetota; class UBA1135; order UBA1135; genus Saltatorellus. The sequence continues at coordinate 4,885 of JASFWR010000054.1, forward strand.
TCTTCTCGGTGAGCCCGAGCCGGTCGAGGGCGTCCAGGAGCTCCCCGAACCAGCGGTCCCCGGTGGCCACGCTCGCGTCGTAGAGCTGGTGGGTGTAGTCGATGACCGCCTCGGAGGGCGTGGGGTCCGAGGGCACGCCGTCGAGGCCGCGCTCCGGCCAGCCCGCCGGCGGCAGCGGCAGCTCGAGCCGGGCCGCCTCGCCCGGGTGGGGCCGGTGGGGCGTGTGGGGGTCGACGAGGTGGAGGTAGAGGAAGAAGCGCACCGGCGCGTGGACCTCCAGCCAGTCCAGGGCCGGCGGCATCACCTCGTCGGACATGCGGAACCTGGGGACCTCGACCGAGAAGGTCTCGAAGCCCTGGTCGAAGTACCGGTTGGGCTCGACGATCGGGTTGCCCACGAAGGCGGCGGTGCTGTACCCGCGCGCCTGGAGCGCCTCGGGGAGCGTGGGGAGGCGCTGGCTCAGGGTGCACGCCTTGGAGCTCTTGACCCCGTGGGAGTCGGGCAGGCGGCCGGTGAGCAGGGAGGCCGTGGAGGGCCACGTCCAGCTGGAGGTGGTGTAGGCGTCCTCGAAGACCAACCCCTCGCGCGCGAAGGCGTCGAGGCGCGGCGTCGTCGGTCGCCCGTAGCCGTAGAGGCCCACGCGGTCCCGGCGCAGGGTGTCCATGACGACGTAGACCACGTTCGGGGCCTCGGGCGTCGCGAGCGCCCGCGGCTCCCGGAACTCCTTCTCGAGGGTGACCCCCCCGAAGCCGAGCTGGAGCGACTCCCCGGCCAGGCCCTCCACCAGGGCGCGCTCCTCCTCGGAGTCCCAGAGGAGCGCGGTCTCGAAGCGCAGGGACTGCCCCGCCCGCACGGCGAGCCCAGGCCCGTCCGGCCCTGCCACGTGACGCCAGCGGAAGACGCTCGTGTCCCAGACCCCGGGGGGCATCCGGCGGTGCTCCACCACCTCCGACCAGGCCTCCTCGCCGTCCACCAGGATCCGGTACCGGACCCGCAGGGCCTCGAGGCCGCGGGGCAGGCGCTGGACCACCGAGCCGTCCGCCCCCACGGCCGCCATGAGGCGCACCGACCCCGCGGTCGCCGGGACGGTCATGACCTGCGCCGCGGGCGGCGGGAGGACGAGCGCCGGCTTGTCCCCCGTGTCCGTCTGCTGGTCCACGGCCGGGGTGAGGACGCCGGGTCCCGGAGGCGCGTCCGCGCGGGCCTCGACGGTCTCGAACAGGTCCGGCGCGGCGACGAGGTCGTAGAGGACCACGCGCACGGGGATCCCCGGCGCGTCCGCGCGCACCGTGGCGGCGGTCCACCAGGCGGGGCCCACGCCGAGGACCAGGCCGGCCACCAGCGCGACGCGACCCCGGAACCCGAGGCGGTCCGCCGTGATCAGGCCGGCCGCGAGGACGACGGCCGCGCCCGCGCTCGCGAGGGTCAGGCCCGCGGCTCCAGCCCCCCCGGGGAACCCGGTGAGGTGGGTGAGCATGAGGACGACCGTCATGGCGGCGACCGCAGCCTTCACCGAGCGCCGCGGGCTCCGTCGGCCCGAGGTCACCAGCAGCATCGCGAGGGTGGACGCGAACAGGGCCTCCGCCAGGTGGTCGACCCAGGCCGCGGCGACCGCGACCCGCTCGATGGAACCGGCCTCCTCGCCCAGGCGGTCGGCGGCCGCCGAGACCCGCAGGAACCCGCCAGCGACGGCCGCGAGGCCTCCGAACAGGAAGGCCCCGGGGAAGACCTCCAGCAGCGTGTTCGGCCCGCCGTCTTCGGCGGTCGGATCGGGACCTGACATGGGGAGCGAGCCTACCAGTCCCAGCCCCTGCTCCACCCCCTCACCGGCGGCGGATCGCGCCGCCAGGGCTCACCCCGAACCCTCTCCGACCCCCTCCTGGGCCCGCCAGGGGCGACGCTGGGCCCAATAGTATACTCGAGATTATTTTACCTCGACGTATTCTCCACCCGAATCCTCGGACAGCCCCTTCAGCAGGGCGCTGGCCTTCCCCACCGAGATGGAGTGGATCCGGATGCCGCGGGTGGAGTTCCACCGGGCCACCTCCTCCCGCAGCTCGGTCGAGTCGGTGATCGCCCCCGCGCTCGGGTCACCGTCGGTGAGCAGGTAGATCGTGTCCACCACCTCGTCCTCGAAGGCCGCGGCCAGCCCCTCGTACACGTTGGTCCCGCCCGCGGCGCGCAGCCCCTCCACGAACAGGAAGGCGTCCTCGCGGAGGGTGTCGTCCATCTCGATCAGCACCTCCTCCATGGGGAGGGCGTTGTCGGAGAACGGGATCACGTTGAAGAGCACGCCGTCGCGGATGCGCTCGATGGTCCCCGCGATCTGCTCCTTCGCGATGTCCAGCCGGGTCTTGCCGTCCTTGACCTTGGCGCTCATGGACCCGGAGGTGTCGACCACCAGCGCGAAGTTGTTGGAGATCACGGTCAGGCCGTAGAAGGAGACCGTGGTCTCACCCGTGGTGTCCCGCCGCGCCGCGAGGTCCGCCGCGATCTTCCGCGCCTCCTCGATGGTCGGCATCACGAAGCCGTCCCCCTCGGAGCGCCAGAAGGTGCGCCACGCCCCGACGCGGAAGCCCAGGTCCATCCCCGTCATCATCGTCAGGACGTAGTGGGTGTCGCCGCGCAGCCGGCCGTTCTCGCGGCCCATGCAGTCGATGAGCAGCGGGATCGAGGCCGGGTCCCTGCGGCGGCCGACCTGTCGGATGGCCTCCGCGCGGACCGTGGTCACCTCGTCCTTCAGCATCTCGTGGAGGGCCTCCAGCGACCCCTCCGAGGTGTCCTCCGCGAGGTAGATGGCCGCCGCCTGGCGCGCCACGGGGTCGGACGACCGCGAGAGGCCCTGGGCGCCCTTGGCGTTGGTCGTCGTGCGCAGGACCACGAGCAGCGCCAGCCGCCGCACGGCGGGGTCCTTGTCCTTCGTGAGGCGGGTGACGGCGGGCAGGCTCTCGGTCCCGCCCCGGGTCGCCATGGCGTCCAGGGCGTAGTAGCGCAGCCGCGAGTCCTTGTTCTGAATGCCCCGGTAGAGCACCTGCTCGACCCCCTCGTCGAGGGTCTGGCTCGTCCCCATGGGGTGCGAGGCCATGGCGTAGAGGATGAACTGGCAGACCTGGTAGCTCGACTTCTTCCCCGCCAGGTACTTCGCCATGCGCTTGAAGGCGTCGGGCTCCCGGAAGGAGGCGAGCAGGGCGCAGGCCTGGGTCTGCGACCCGGAGGCGGGGGACGTCCAGGAGTCGAGGACAAGGGCGAGGGCGTCCTCGTCGCCCCGCTCCACGAGGGCCGCGTGCAGCCCCCTCAGCGCGGCGGCGCGGGCCGCGGCGAGCTTGCCGTCCTCCGCCACCTCGAACAGCGCCTCCTCGGCGCGCTCCCCGAAGGACGCGAGCGCCACGGCCGCCTGGCGCGCCTCCACCTTGTCGTTGCCCTTGGCGTACCGCATGACGGTGCGGATCGCCTTCGGCCCGAGCTCGTCGTCGGCGACGAAGTGGCGCATGGCGCGGAAGATCGCCCCCACGGGCCGCGCCGACTTGACCTGCGAGACGGACCGCTCGAGCAGGGTGAGCGCCTGGGCGGACTTGAGCGTCCCGAGCTCCTCGAACAGCGCCGGGGGGGTCTTGTCCCCCTCCTTGCGGATCACCGAGGAGATCTCGACCACGCGGTTCTGGGGCGCCGCCGCCGCGGGGGCCGCGAGGCACAGCGCGAGCGCGGCGAGGACCGCCGCGACCGCGAGCGCCGGGAGCGGGGCCGCTCGCCGCTGAGGAGTGGACTGGACTCGATGCATGGGTCGACCCGGGACCCCTGGCGGCCGCCCCCATGGGCGCGGCCCGGCCGCGGTCCGGGCCTGCCATGGTAACCGAGGCCCGAAGGGGGCCCTGAAGCCCCCTGGGGCCGCGGTCTCGACCCGGGCGGGGGAGGAGCGATTCGGGTTCAGTCGCGGGGGCGATCTGGACGATCCCTCCCCCACGGGTCACCCCGTCCGCCATGTCCGAGTCCGACCGCTTCGACAACGATCTCGCCCCGCCCGGGCCCGCCGCTGGGTCCCAGGTCAGCGCCGACCGCCCGCGCTTCCGCCTCGTGGGCGAGGCCGGGGGCGACGAGGAGTCCCCTTCCGGGACCGCGGCCTCCTCCGAGAGCCGGTGGATGGACGTCTCGAAGTACCTGCTGATCAACGGCGAGCCCTGGCTCGCCCGCTGGTCGAAGGCGCCGGAGGGCTACACCCGCGTGAAGGCCTCCATCCCGCTGATCGCCGCCCTGGCGAGGATCCGCAGCCGCGCCGACGCGGCCCTGGCGCTGACGATGGTCATCGAGACCCTCTACGTGGACTTCCACGTGCAGCTGCCCTGCGGCGCCATCGACGACTCGGAGATCGGGTTCCTGCTGCCCGACAGCTGCGACCCCGAGATGGTGGCTGCGGCCATCGACCGCTCCCTGGAGACCCAGGTCCGCGCCACAGACCTCCAGGGCGGGATGCGCGACCGCACCCGGTCCCGTCTCTGCTCCTTCTGAGCCCGTGAGGGCTCCCCGGCGCGTCCCCAGGGCCCGTCGGATCGAAGAGCGTCGAGAGAGGCCCACGACGCCTCGCCGTGCCCCGGATCGCGCCTGGGCGACGTTCCCGGACGGGTGGAGCCTCTTCTGCTCGGATGGGGGCTCATCTGCGCGGGGGACGGCCCTATCCTCTGCGTCGATTTTCCGGCGCCCACGCCCCCTCCCCAACGATGACCCCGCCGTCCGCCCAAGACACCTCCGCAGGCGAGCTGCCCCTCCAGCAGCTCGACCGCGTCGTGATCCGCTTCGCCGGTGACTCCGGCGACGGGATGCAGGTGACGGGCAACCAGTTCACGCGCACGAGCGCCCTGTTCGGCAACGACCTCGCGACCCTGCCCGACTTCCCCGCGGAGATCCGCGCGCCAGTCGGGACGCGGCCCGGGGTCTCGGGCTTCCAGCTGCAGTTCAGCTCGTCCGACATCCACACGCCCGGCGACCAGCCGGACGTGCTCGTGGCCATGAACCCCGCCGCGCTGATGGTCAACATCGGCGCCCTCAAGAGCGGGGGGATCGTCATCGTCAACACGGACGCCTTCAAGTCGACCGACCTCAAGAAGGCGAAGTGCGACACCAACCCCCTCGAGGACGGCACCCTCGACGGCTTCCGGGTCATCGAGGTCGGGATCAACTCCCGCGTCTCGGAGGCCCTGGCGGACTCGCCGCTGTCCAACAAGGACAAGCAGCGCTGCAAGAACTTCTACACCCTCGGGCTGATGTACTGGGTGTACAGCCGCCCGCTCGAGCCGACGCTCGAGTGGCTGGAGGAGAAGTTCAAGGGCAAGGACGACCTCATCGCCGCCAACCAGACGGCGCTCAAGGCGGGCTACAACGCGGGCGACATCCGCGAGCTCTTCCAGGGCCAGTACGAGGTCCCCAAGGCGACCCTCCAGCCCGGCACCTACCGGAACGTGATGGGCAACCAGGCCCTCGCGATCGGCCTCGTCGCCGGCGCCCGCCTCGCCGGGCTGAAGCCGGTCTACTGCTCGTACCCGATCACCCCGGCGTCGAGCGTGCTGGAGTCCCTCGCGGCCTACAAGAACCACGGGGTCGTCACGATCCAGGCCGAGGACGAGATCGCCGCCATCTGCGCCGCGATCGGCGCGTCCTTCGCCGGCACCCTCGGCATGACCGGGACCTCCGGCCCCGGCATGGCCCTCAAGGGTGAGGCCATGGGCCTGGCGATCTCCACCGAGCTCCCGCTGGTGATCGTGGACGTGCAGCGCGCCGGGCCCTCGACCGGGATGCCCACCAAGGTGGAGCAGTCCGACCTGCTGAGCAGCATCTTCGGCCGCAACGGGGACGCCCCCATGCCGGTCATCGCCATCAGCAAGCCCAGCGACGCCTTCGAGCTGTCCATCGAGGCCTGCCGCATCGCGGTGCAGTACATGACCCCGGTCATCCTGCTCTCGGACAACTTCATCGCCAACGGCGCCGAGCCCTGGTCCCTGCCGGACCTCGACGCGCTCGAGCCCTTCCCGGTGGAGTTCACCACCGAGAAGACGGAGGACTTCCTCTCCTTCGGCCGCGACGAGAAGCTCGCCCGCCCCTGGGTCAAGCCGGGGACGCCGGGCATGGAGTTCCGCATCGGCGGGCTCGAGAAGGCGCCCACCAGCAACATCAGCTACGACCCGGACAACCACCAGGCGATGACCGACATGCGCCACCAGAAGGTGCGCAACGTCGCGGACTCGATCCCGACCCCGGCCCTCGACGGCCCCGAGTCGGGTGACCTGCTGGTACTCGGCTGGGGCTCGACCGTCGGCATCCTCCGGCAGGCGGTCGACAACGTCCGCGACCGCGGCCACTCCGTCTCCCGGATCCACCTCACCCACGTCTGGCCGCTCCCCCACGGCCTCGACGAGATCTTCTCGAGGTTCAAGGCCGTGCTGGTGCCGGAGATGAACGTGGCGCAGATGACCTACCTGCTGCGCGGCGAGCTCCCGGACCACGACTACATCCCCTTCAACAAGGTGACCGGCCAGCCCTTCCTCGTGACCGAGGTCGAGGCGGAGGTCGAGCGCGTCCTCGCGGAGCGCGCGGGAGCCTGAGGAGGACACCGACCATGACCGACATCGCTCAGCCCGCTCGCACGAAGAAGGACTTCGCCTCCGACCAGGAGGTGCGCTGGTGCCCCGGCTGCGGGGACTACGCGATCCTGAACGCGCTCCAGAAGCACATGGCGGAGTCCGGCGCGGACCCGGCCAAGACGGTCTTCGTGTCGGGGATCGGCTGCTCCAGCCGCTTCCCCTACTACATGAACACCTACGGCTTCCACACGATCCACGGCCGGGCGCCGGCCGTGGCCACGGGGGTCAAGGTCGCGAACCCGGAGCTCGACGTGTGGATCGTCACCGGGGACGGGGACTCCCTGTCCATCGGCGGCAACCACCTGGCCCACATCCTGCGCCGCAACCTCGACGTGAACATCCTGATGTTCAACAACGAGATCTACGGCCTGACCAAGGGGCAGTACTCGCCCACGTCGCCGGTCGGCACCAGGAAGAAGTCGACCCCCATGGGCTCCGTCGACCGCCCCTTCGAGCCCGCCCAGTTCGCGCTCGGCTCCCAGGCCACGTTCGTCGCGCGGACGATCGACCAGGACCAGAAGCACATGGCGAAGACGCTCCAGGCGGCCGCCGCGCACCGGGGCACCTCGTTCATCGAGATCCTTCAGAACTGCGTCATCTTCAACAAGGACTTCTACGCCGCCAACGTGGAGAAGAAGGTGCGCCCCGACCGCACCATCGACCTCGCGGCGGGCGAGCCGATGGTCTACGGCGCGGAGCGCGACAAGGGCCTGCGCTTCAACGGCTTCCAGGTCGAGCGCTGCGCCGCGGACGAGGCGGACGTCTGGCACCCGGACACGCCGTCGCCCGCGCCCGCCGTGCTGCTCGCCGGCATGCGCGACGACCCGGAGATGCCGGTCCCCGTGGGGGTGCTGCGCTCGGTGGCGGCGCCGAACTACGAGACCGGGGTCAACGCCCAGGTGGAGGACGCCATCGCGCGCAAGGGCGCGGGCGACCTCAAGGACCTCGTGTACGACGGGGAGCTCTGGACCGTCGACTGACGCGACTCCAGGGAACGACGACGGCGCGCTCTCCGAGGACCGGAGAGCGCGCCGTCGTTCATTGGTTCGGAGCGGAGCGTGTGACCCCGCGTGGGCTCGCCGACGCCGGCGCGACCGATCAGTCGTCGTCCTCGCCCTGCCCCCTGGTGAACCCGGGGAACGGGCCGGGCGCGTCGATGGGGTTCTCGCCGCTCCAGTACTCGATGGTGTTGAACACCAGCACGTCCCCGAGCAAGGCCAGCTCGTAGACGGGCACCCAGACGAGGCCGATGAAGAGCGCCTCGTTGGCGAGGTCGTACTCCGTCGCCGTGGCGTTCCAGTTGAGGAGGCTGCGGGCAGCGTTGTTGGGCCCGAGGCAGCCCGTGGCGCCGAGGGTCAAGGCGGCGGCGGCGAGGAGCTTCTGCATGGTGGTTCTCGTGGGAGGGGGTGATGGCGGAGGTCGCCCTCGGGGCGACCCGGCAGTCGGTCGGGGAGCCCGAGGCGCCCGGGCCCGGCCCTGGTTCGGACGCCGGTTCGGACGCCGGGGCTACCGCCCGGCGTCGATGACGAGCAGGTTGGAGAGGCTGTTCCCGAACCGCTCGAAGTCCTTGAAGGTCCACTCCACGAGGCCGTCCGGCCGCACCTCTAGGGCCTGCGGGTGGTCGGGGCCCGCGTGACAGTTCCCGAGGACGAGGTGGCCGTTGTCGAGCTCCTGCACGGTGGTCATCCACGCCAGCTGGACGCCGCCGAGCTCCTCGCTCCCCCACCGCCAGCGCACCTCACCGTCGGGCGCCACGCAGAGGAGGCTGCTCCCGTTCCCGGTGGTGACGAGTGTGTCCCCGTCGGCCCGGCGGACCGCCGCGAAGCACTGGTCCCCGTGGGCCTCCGGCCCGTGACCCGGCGCGCGCTCCCGCTCGAAGAGGGGCACGTCGAAGGTCCAGACCACCTTCCCCGCGCGGTCGTACTCGCGGACGACCCCGTCGTTCTCGTGGGCGACGAGGAACGTCCCCGACGGCGTCGGCCGGACGAGGCGGGTGTCGTGGTGCGGGTCGGGACGGTCCAGGGTCAGGGGGAACTCGCCCACGACGGCGCCGTCCCCGTCCACGAAGACGACGCGCCCGCGGCCGGACTCGGCCACCATGGTGGTCCCGTCCTCGAGCCGCTGGAACGAGTGGATCTCCACCCGCTCCCCCTCCGCCGGACGGGCGTCGTACGACCAGC
>JASFWR010000335.1:0-4268 GCA_050049155.1 Planctomycetota bacterium
GTCGTGCGGATGTCGAACGTCTCCAGTTCGAACATCCGGACGGTCTCGAGGATCTCGTGATCGGTGAACGGCATCGGGGGTCCTCGGCTAGACGCGGTGCATGAAGCGGAAGACGCTCTCGTGCATGACGCGGACGACGTAGTCGCCCTCGCCGCCGAGGCACTGGAGGCTGTCCTTGACCGAGCCGAAGTCCCGGCCGGGCGGCACCGCGCAGGTGAACACCGTGTGGAAGTAGCCGCCCACGTTGCGCTGGCTGATGTCGGCCACGTCGCACTCGTGGGAGGCGAGCGCCGCGGTGATCTCCGCCAGCACCCCGGGCCGGTTGCGGCCGACCACGGTGACCACGAGCCCGGTGCCGTCCGTCACGGACGGCTCGGGGAGCATGGGCAGGGTCGCCCCGGCCCGCGCGGCGTCGGGGCCGCGGTCGGGGACGGGCGGCGCGTAGGCGCCGGCGGGGCCCAAGAGGCGCACGCCCGCCGCGGCCGCGGCCTCGGCCGCCTGCGGCGTGACCACCGTGCCCTCCTCCAGGAGGATCTCGGGGCCGCCGAGTCGTCGGACGTCCTCGGCCGTCAGGAATCGCTTCGTCATGTGGTTCTCACTCCTCGCCGATGGGCTCGGGCCCGGCGGCGCCGAGGCGCGTGACGGTCGCCCGCCCGCTCTCGACCTGGACGACGTAGGTGCCGTCCCGTGACTTGATGCGCGACCAGAGGTCGCTCGGAAGGGGCGAGGCCGACTCGGCCTCGGCGTAGACCACCTTCATCCCCCGAGAGAAGGCGAGGTCCAGGGCCGCAGGGGTGGCGATCCGGTCGGGGCCGAGGATGAGCTCGCGGGCGCCGGGCGACATGCGTCGCACGTCCGCCTCGGTCACGAGCTTCTTCCCCGACGCCATGGATCACTCCGTCCGACCCCGCTGGATCAGAGGTGGGAGGAGAGCTCGGGGTGCGGGCGGGCGATGACCACGTGGCGCGCCAGGCGCCCCGAGGACTCGGCGCTCCCGGCGGCGGCCTGGACCGAGCTGCGCACGTCGCTCACCTCACCGGTGAGGGTCACGAAGCTCTTGCCGCCGAGGCCGTTGGCCACGCGCAGCTCCAGCAGGTCGACGCTGGCCTCCTTGAGGGCCACGTCGGCGGCGAGGATGCTCGACGCCACCGTGGTGGTCTCCACCACGCCGACGGCGTCCAGCTCGCCGTCCCCGAGGGGCGCCCCCTGGCGCCGCAGCGCCTCGCAGACGCCGGGCTCCACCTGGGGGATCAGGAGCTGATCGACGAGGTCGCCGCGGGCCACCTCGGCGCCGCGCCGCAGCGCGCTCCGGAGGTCCTCGACGCTGCCGGTGAAGAGCACCACGTACTTGCCGGGCTGGACGGGGGTCGCGAAGAGGAGCTCGATGTCGGACTCCCAGAGGATCGCGTCCGTCATCTCGATCCCGGCCGCGACGCTCGCGGTCTCCAGCAGCGCGATGGCGGGCTGCACTTCCGCTCCGGAGAGCGTCGGGTTGTGGTCGTTGTTCTGCATGTCGGGTGGTCCCGGTGCCGGTCCTGGTTCTCGTCGCTGGTCGGTTGTTCGGTGTTCGGGGCGCGCCCCCAGCCCTGGTGGAAGTCGCCCTGGTGGAAGTCGCCCTGGTGGAGGTCAGCCCTGGTCGAAGTCCACGTGGGGCCCCACGGTGCGGCCGTCCGCGAGCTCCATCCGGTCGATGATGCCCACGATGGCGGTCTGGAAGCCGATGTCGTGCCCCTTGCCGATGGCGTGCCGCGCCGCCCGTCCGTGGACCACGAGGACGCGCTCCCCCTCCCCCGCCCCGATGGGGTCGGCGGCGATCATGGTCTCCGCGGAGGGCTCCCCGTCGGTGGTGTAGGGCCGCACCACGAGGAGGCGGACGCCCTCGAGGGTCGGGTCCTTCTTCGTGGCCCACACGGAGCCGATCACGGTGGCGACGTGCATCAGGCGCGCCCCCTGGCCGCCTCGGGCCTCCAGGACTCGGGCGCGCCGGGCGCGTGGACGTCGTCCACGATCCCGACGATCGCCGCCTCGTAGGCGAGGTCCCCGTCGCCGCCGCAGGCGACCCGCGCCGCCTTGCCGAAGGCGACCATCACGTGCTCGCCGACGTCGGCGCCCACCGGGTCCACCGCGATGACCGGCGTGACCTTCGGGGCCCCCTGCTCCGAGAGGTCATCCACGGCCTCCACGACGAGCAGCCGCTTGCCCCGCAGGTCGTCGACCTCACGGGTGGCCCAGACCTGACCGACGACGCGTCCGAGGAACATGGTCAGCGCCCCCCTGCCCGGCCGGGGTCCTCGCGGACCGTCTCCAGGGCGCGGCGGACCGCGGCGGCCGCCTCGTCGATCTCGGCGTCTCCGCCCGCCAGCCGCAGGCGGCCGACGGCGCCGGTGGTGCGCATGGACGCGATGCGGATCGGGGCCGCCTTCTCCGCCTCGTTGGCGCAGCGCACCACGTGGACGGCCGGGGAGACCTCCAGGGTGTAGAGGGAGTCGTCCCCGAGGACGAGCATGCCCCCGCGGGCCTGGTTGAGGAGGTTGGCGTGGTGCGAGGTCACCTTGCGGATCACCTCGTCCGTGAGCACCTCCGGCTTCGGCTGGTCGGCCCAGCTGCGGCCGATGGCCTTGAGGATCTCGGCGCCGGCCTGGAGCACCTGGCCCTGGTCCGGGCCGTGCACCTCGAGGCTCCCGTAGTGGCGCTCGGTGGTGAGCGCCCCGGGGGTGACGTCGCAGCGCTTGAGCGCGATGTCCAGGAGCCGGTTGACGACGATGCCCGGGCGCACCTCCAGCCAGAACGCGCTCTCCCCCTCCACGGGGAAGTAGCCGTCCGACTTCAGGGCGCTGATCGCGGTGAACTGCGGCTGCATCTGGTCGAGATGAACCGCGCCGCGCAGCTCCACGGCATGGAGCGTTCCGGGCAAGGGAGGCCTACTCGGGCAGGTAGCCCTCGAGGTCCGTGGAGGGACGCGGGATGACGTGCACGCTGACGAGCTCGCCGACGCGGCGCGCCGCGGCGGCGCCCGCCTCGGTGGCGGCTTTCACCGCGCCGACCTCGCCGCGCACCATCACGGTGACGAGGCCCGCCCCGGACTTCTCCTTGGAGAGGAGCGTGACCTTGGCGGCCTTGCACATCGCGTCCGCCGCCTCGACGGAGCCGACGAGCCCCTTGGTCTCGATCAGGCCGAGGGCGATCTGGGATTCAGTGGCCATGGGATTGGTTCTGGATTCGGTTCAGGGTGGCACGGGCAGCGCGGTCACGCGGTGCACGTGTGGGATTGGACGTCGTGGTGAGGGCAGCCCTGGCACGGCCCGAGCGGGCAGCCGGAGCCGGCGTTCTGGAGCATCTGCTCGATCTCCGCGGCGGAGAGCGTCCCCCCGGGGGGCGCCGCGGGGTGGGCGGAGCGGCTGGCGGGCGCGGCCGGCGCGGCAGCCGCCGGGCTCGGAGCGCTTCGCGCCCCCGTCGTGAAGCGCGGCGCGGAGCCGAGCCCGCCGACCTTCGTCGGGTCCGGGCGCGTCGGGTCCGGCTGCTCGGCGACGGCCGGCGCCTTGACCACGGGCGGCGCCGGGCGGTGCGCCGGCTCGGCGGGGCGCGCCCGGACCACGGGCGGCGCGGGCGGGGTGAAGGTCGCGGGGTCCGGGACCCTGGGAGCGGCGGCGGGGGCGGGCGGGAGCTCGGGCGCGGGCCGCGTGGAGCCCGTGCGGCCGGGGTCGCCGTCCATCATGGAGCCGCGGGGCATGCCCGCGCCCGTCATCGCGGCGGCGCGCTCGTGGGCCTTCCGCTCGCGCTCCTTCCAGTCGGAGGTCGGGAACGCGACGCGCTTGATGTTCACGAGGTGCCGCGCCGAGATGTTGTCGCTCGTGATGTTCCCCGCCTGCGGCCCGCAGCCCAGGGAGAACGAGGGGACGAGGTTCGTGGAGAACCCCACCGCGCCCATGGAGGAGGGGCCGTTGGCGACGATCCGGCTGGCCGGCTTCTGGAGGAAGAAGGCGTCCAGGATCTCCTGGTCCATGGCGTGCACGCTCATGGTGTGGCCGAGGCCGCCGAAGTGCAGCAGCTGCTTGGCCACCTTGCAGCCCTGCTCCCAGCCGTCCACCACGTGCACCGACAGGAGCGGGCAGAGGATCTCGATGGAGAGCGGGTGGTCCCGCCCGACCCCGTCCTGGAAGGCGAGCAGCACCGTCGTGGACTGGGGCACGTGGAAGCCCGCCTGGTCGGCGACGCGCCAGGGGTCGAGGCCCACGATGTCGGCGTTCATCTGCCCGCCGCGGTTGCAG
>JASFWR010000055.1:0-13601 GCA_050049155.1 Planctomycetota bacterium
GCCCGTCGACTCGGGCGCCGGCGCATCGGGGACGGGGGCGGGCTCGAAGTCGGCCGGCGGGGCGAGGAGGACCACCTCACCCTCGGCGAGGCCCGACTCGATCGCCACCCACTTGGTGTTGTCCAGGCCCACCTCCACCTCGGCGCGTTCCACGCCCGTCGCGGTCCGCTTGAAGACGATGGTGCTCCCGCCGTCGAGGAACACGCACTGGCGCGGGACGTAGATCGCGTCCTCGAGGTCCTCCACGAGGATCTCCACGCTGCACGACATGCCCGGCCGCATGTCGCGGATCGGGTTGATGAGGCTGATGTCCGCCTTGTACAGGCGCTGGTTCGGGTTGCTGCGCCAGCTCCCCGAGTCGGCCATGACCGCCACGAAGTCGACGCGGCCCTCGAAGGTCCGGTTCGGGAAGGCGTCCACGGTCACCAGGCAGGGCAGCCCGGCCTGGATCTTCTTCAGCTTGGTCTCGTGGATGCTCGCCTTCACGGTCATCCCGCCCTGGCGGGGGATCGTGCAGAGCTCCTGCCGCTCGCGGACCTCGTCCCCCTCCTCGATGGTGTCGCCCGAGCCCCACCGGCTCTTCTCACGGGCGTACACGAGGAGGCCCTGCTCGGGCGCGTAGATCTTCGACTTGCCGACCTGCTCCTTGAGCTCCTGGAGCTGCTCGCGCTCCCGGTTCAGCTTGAAGAGTGCGGACTCGCGCTCCGCCTCGAAGTCGGCGATCTTCGCCGCCGCCTGCTTCTCCGTCTTGCTGATGTCCCGGCGCCGGGTATCCACGTCGGACTGGAGCTCCGCGAGCTTGCGGCGGTTGCCGAACTTGACCATCAGGTCCAGCTCGCGCTTCGCCTGCCCCAGCTGGACCTCGGCCCGCTGCTTGGCGAATTGCTTCTGCTCCAGCTCGTTCTGTGACTTGAACTCCTCGGCGTGGAGCTTGATCGCCCAGCCGAGCTCCTTCTCCGCGGTGGCCAGCTCCTCCTCCCGGAGGAGCACGGTCTCCTGGGCCTTGGCGAGCTCGTTGTCCCACTCACCCGGCTCGTTGGCCTCCGGGTTCCCGGTGTACTTCGCGAGGTCGAGCTGGGCCAGCTCGAGGGCGAGCTCGGCCGCCGCGATGTCGCTCTCGTTCTGGATGACCTGGATGTCGTACTGCTCGCGGGCCTTCGTGTAGGCCGCCTCGGCGTTCTTGACCTCGATCTCCTGGGAGACCAGCTCGTCCGCCAGCTGGGAGACGTCGAGCTCCACCACGAGGTCCCCCTCGTTGAGGAAGGTCCCCTCCTCGGCGAGGTAGATGATCGTCGAGCGCCCCTCGATCTCGCACTTGATGCTGACGCTGTCGGACGCCTCGAGGTTGCCGCGGACGACCTCGGAGATCCGCAGGTCCCCCTTGCGCACCTCGGCCCCCTCGATCGCCACCTCGGTCTCCCCCTCGAAGAGGCCGTTGAGCACCCCGGACTGCCACGCCGCGGCGGCGAGGGCGGCGATGACGACGAGGACCGTGAGCACTCCGCCGCGGCGGCGGGGGGAGGCGAGGCTCGCGCGGGTGAGGTGGGTCGGGTTCATGTGAGGTTCCATCGGTGGCAGGCTCGGTGAGCCGTGGCTCATTGGATGAGCGGGGCGCTAGCGTCGCGCTCCTGGGTCCTGGCGCGCAGCGCCTCGGCGAGGACGGGGTCCACGAAGACCCCGGACTCGTCCACGCGCAGCAGCTCCAGCTCGAGCCACAGCTCGAGCAGGGCGAGGGTGAAGTCGATGCGCGCCGCCGTGGCGGAGTCGCGGCTCTGGCGGAGGGCGCCCTGGGCCTCGAGGAGGTCACGAGTGATCGCCTCGCCCGCCTCGAGGCTGAGCTCCGCGCCGCGCACGCGCCGCTCCGAGAGCACGACGGCGCCCTCCTGGATCTTGAAGCTCTTGTAGCTGTTGCGCGCCCGCCGGAGGGCGTCGCGGACGGACACGGTGACGTCGTCGAGGGACCGCTCGTACCGCCGCCGGGCGTCCACCAAGGTGAGCTCCGAGCGGCGCCAGGCGTTGCGGAGCGGCAGCAGATCGATCGGCAGGTCGACGTCGACCCCCGCGGACCAGAAGGCGTCGTCGAAGGTGTACTGGAGGACCTTTCCCTCGGCCGTGACCTCGCTCACCGAGGCGCGGGCGGAGAGGCCCGCGCGGAGGGCGTCCCGGGCGATGGCCTCCTTCCGCACCGCGTCCTGCACGCGGTCGAAGGACGTCATGACGTCGAGCCGGTTCTCGATGGCGAACTCCACCGCCACGTCGTCCCGCAGCTGGTTGAGCACCTCGCTCTCCACCTCGAGGCTGCGCAGGATGCCGTCCTCGAAGATCAGGTCGCAGCCCACGGGGAGGCCGAGGAAGACCTTGAACGTGTCCAGCTGACGCTCCGTGTTCCCCTGCAGCACGACCAGCCGGTTCTCGGAGCGCAGCTCGTCCTGCCGCGCCTGGTCCGCCTGCACCTCCGAGAGTTCCCCCGCCTCCGCCAGCCGCTCGTTCCGCACGCGCAGGGTCTGGAGGTTCTCGAAGTTGAGGCGCTCGTTGTTGAGCTGGTCGAGGGACTGCTGCACCCGGTACACGCGGTCGCTCACGTCCACCGCGTAGGTGCGGCGGAAGCGCTCGTAGGACCGGACGGCGTAGATCAGGTCGCGCTCGGACTGACGCAGGGGCTCGAGGGTCACGAGCTCGCCGTTCCCCCGGAGGAGCGGCTGGGTGATGCTGAGGCCGAGGTTCGTGATGCCGTCCCAGCCGTCGCCTGTGGACACGACGCGGAAGAGGCTCGCCCCCACGTCCGCGAGGATCACGGCCCCGGTGCCGAGGACCCGCGTCACCGAGGCGCTGAACCCCTTGGAGGCCGTCCCCAGGTTGCCGTTGATCTCGCCGCTGGTGCCCGCGTCGCCCGTCGCGTTGTAGCGATAGCCGAACTGCCACTGGTCGAGGGTCAGGTCGAGGGCGGAGCGGTAGAGGCGCTCCTGCTCCTGCTGCACGGTCTCGCTGTTCTCGCCGGCGATGCCGATGGCCTCCACGACGCCGAGGGGTCCGACCCCGGAGATCGCGCCGGCGAGCACCTTCTCCCGGACGGTCCAGTCCTCGGGGTCGCGGGGCTCGCGACCGAAGGCCTCCGTGGGGGCCGGAAGCCTGAAGGGCGCCTCCTCCCCGAAGAGCTGCTCGCGCCGCGCGTCGATCAGCGCGTACGCGTCCCGGTCCGCGCGGTCACGGAGCTCCGCGGGCGAGTAGCAGCCCTGGAGCGCGAGCGCGCAGGCGGCGGCGAGGACGGCTTGTCGGTGGGCGCGTACCAAGGGCGGGCGACGGAGCGGGGCAGGACGGGTTCCCCATGATCCGTGCAAAGCACTCCGTTCGTGGTGAAAACCCTCACGGATTCCACCATCGGGGACCACTTACGCTGCGCGAACGTCAGGCCTCAGCGCGCGGCCCGGAGGCCGGCGAGCGCCCGCTCGTGAGACGGCACGCGGGGACGGTTCCAGGTCCCGAAGCGACGCTCGAACTCGTCCCTCGGGACGGGGCGCGCGACCGCGCCGCTGCCGCTGAACCGGAGGGCGTCGAGGCCCCGCCCGTCGGCGTCGAGCGACGCCCCCACCACCAGGGTGGTGTCCTCCCGCTTGACCTGGATCCGCCGGCCCTCCGCGGGCCCGGAGGGCGCCACGTCGACGCGCACCCGGACGGTGGTCGCCGCCAGGGGATCGATCACCCAGGCGTCTCGCTGGAGCGCCGCGTCGGGAGCGGCGCGCAGCCGCTCGAGGAGCTCGAGGGGCCCGACCAGCCCCTCGGGCGCCTCGAAGGTCTCGTGCACCGGCCGCCGCCAGCCGTACCCGAGGATCCGGCCCTCCCCCCCGCGTACGTCCCACTCCGCGATCCAGGTCCGCGCGCCGCCGGGCTGCAGCTCGCGCCAGGTGAGGGTGCGACGGGTGCCCCGCGCGCGCTCGGTGTGGAGCACCTGCAGGTGCTCCTCCTTGAACTGAACCTCCCGCTCGAGGAGGGTCTCCCCGGCTCGCCGGAGGCGGCGCTGGGCCACCACGGCGAGGCCGGGCGCGGGCCCGGCCCCATCGGCCCGACCGACCGCCGCAGGCGCGAGCAGGAAGTACTCCGCGCGAGCAGCGGGGGTGACGGCGGCCCCGGGGTCCTCCATCCCCGCGGCCGTGGAGAAGTCACCGATGGCCGGAGCCGACAGGGCGAGCGCCGCGAGCACCGAGGCCGCCCCAGCACGGAGTCCACGGACGCGGCCCGACCGCAGGCGGGGCCTCCGGGACCGGCTGGGGATGGCGCGAGCGGAGCTCATGGAGAGGGAATCGGCCAGATCCGAGCGGGGCTTGAGGGGCCTCCACCGCCCACGGGATTCCCGGGAGAGGGGCGGCGCCCCTGGCCGCCGCCGGGCGCCCCGACGACGCTCTGGCTCCACCCTGGCTCCACCCTGGCCTCCCGCCTCGCCGCTTCGCCACGGGCCCCCGAATGGGCGCCATGGAGGACACCCGAACGCCTCCGCGGTCCTCGAGGCCCTTCGCCGCGCATGCGGTCGCCCGTGCACGGCGTCCGAGGCCTCCTCCCTCCGCGGCCGCCAGGGGCGAGGAGTCCACGGGCTGACCCACCCGCAGACCGGGGCGTCCAAGGCCAGTGGCTGCCACGAGCCCGGAAGGTGGCCCAACCCGCCGCGGCCCGGACGGCTCAGGGCCCGAGCTGGTAGAGCGCCGCCTGGGGCGCCTCCATGACCCGGCGAGCGCCGAGGCGCAGCAGCGTCGCGTCGGCGCCTCGCGGTCCGACGCCGCGGTCGGTGGTCCGCCGCCGGTCCTGCTCCGTCACGATGAAGAGCAGGGTGGCCCCGCGCTCGACCTCGGCCCGGAGCAGGCGGTCGAACCGCGGCTCCCAGGCGTTGCGGTCCTGGAACAGGGCCACCAGCAGGTCGCGGCGGTCCACCCACCGGTCCCCGAGGTCGGTCTCCCCGGTGGAGGCGCGCCGGGCCGCTCCGAAGCGCGGCTGCCGGGTCCCGGGGGGCGCGGCGTCGTCCGCCCAGAGCCCGGCCCCGCCGAGCAGCGGCGCCAGGGAAGGCGCGGCCCCGCGGGCCGACCCGCCGGAGCCGCCACGCAGGAGCGCCACGGGCCCCGGGGTCGCCCGGGCGAGGGCGCGGGCCTCCAGGTAGGCGGCGGCCAACCCCTCCGCGAGCTCGGGGTCACCGGCGAGCTCAGGCCCCGAGGGCCCGCGCACCAGCGGAGCGCTGCCGGCCTCCCGGGCCTGCCCGGTGAAGAGCATCGCCGCCGCGAGGGCCGCCACCGCCGCGCACGCCGTGAGGCCGCCGGGGGCCAGCGTCCGGGCTGCGAGGAGCGAGAGCGGGAAGAGCGCGAAGGCCCCCAGGGCGCTGGCGTCCCAGGCCGCGGGCCCCGCGAGCGCCGGGAGCGCGAGGGCCGCCGCGGCCGCGAGGAGCGCGACGGCCAGCCCCGGGGTCGAGCCCGGGTCCGACCGCTCCCAGCGCCTCAGGCCGAGCAGGCCGAGGGCTCCCAGGAGCGCCGGCGCCGTCCAGGCAAGGGGCTCCGGGGGACCCGCCCCTGCGACCTGGTCGAGGGTGAAGCCGCCGAAGGCCCTGCCCACCCAGAAGGCTGGCAGGCAGGCGCCGAGTAGCAGGGGCGGCAGCGTGCTCCGGCCGCGCACGAGGGCCGGCCCCCCCACCGCGACGAGAAGGCAGGCGCCGAGCCAGGGCTGCGCCAGGGCGGCCACGCCCGTCAGGAGGGCCGCCAGGAGGGGCCAGGGGCGGGCTCCGCGCCGAACCGCGTGCAGCCCGGCGAGGAGCGCCGCGGCGCCGTAGGTCCGTGCCAGGGTCGCGCCTGGGTCGAGGCCGACGCTCGCCTCCCCGAGGAGCGCGCCCCGCCGGAGGACGTCCAGGGCGGGGAGCAGGCCGACGAGCAGCAGCGCCAGGGCGGCGGCGAGGAGGTCCCGGTACCCCGCGCGGTCCGCCGCCTGCTCGCGGAACGCGGCGGCCGCCGCGAGGTAGCCGCACAGGGTCAGCGCGAGCACCGACCAGCCCATCGCCAGGGGGAGGGCGCGGTCCACCGGGACGTCGGCCGCGGCGGCGAGGCCCGCGAGGGCGGCGGCGACGGCGGGCCGGAGGTCCAGGGCTCCCCCCACGAACCAGGGGTTCACGCTCCCCTGCCCGCGGACGGCGCCGTCGGCGAGGGTCAGGTGCACGAGCGCCGTGGGGTCCGCGAGCACGGCATGGAGGCCGGTCGCCGAGGCGAGCCAGCCCCAGGCGAGGACGGCCCCCAGCGTCCCGAGGGCCACGGCGGCCAGCGCCGCTCTCCCCGGCGGCGCGACCCCGAGCCGGCGGCGCGAGGCGGCGAGCGCGAGGGCGCCGGTGACGGCGAAGGGCGCCGCCCAGGCGGCCTGGGGGGAGGCCCCCAACGGACCGGCGGCGAGCCAGGCGAGCCCCGCCACCAACGGCAGGCCGAGCAGCGAGGAGAAGAGCCAGAGCTTCACCGGCGAGGGCTCCACCGGGGTGACGAGCAGCAGCGGTCCGAGCCCGACCCCACCCCCGAGCACCATGAGGGCCGCGAGGGCGGCGCGCACCGGGCCGCCCGGGTCCAGGTCGAGCCCGACCATCACCGCGAGCAGCGCCCCACCCGCCGCCGCG
This sequence comes from Planctomycetota bacterium, assembly GCA_050049155.1. GTDB lineage: Bacteria > Planctomycetota > UBA1135 > UBA1135 > Saltatorellus. The sequence goes on from JASFWR010000055.1 coordinate 6,626, forward strand.
GGGAGCGTCAGCCACGCCGCGGAGGGCGAGCTCGTGGGGGCGTTGATCGTGGACATCGTCGAGGTCTCAGCGGGCCCAGTCGGGGACGGAGTCCGAGACGCCGACGAGGCCCCGGGACCAGAGCTGGAACACGACCGTGATGATCGCCGCCATGAGGAGGTTCATCCAGAGGCCCGCCCTCGCCATGCGCCCCATGGGGACCCGGTGGGTGGCGAAGACCACGGCGTTGGGCGGCGTGGCCACGGGCATCATGAAGGCCGCCGAGGCGGCCAGGGTGGCCGGCAGCATCACGAGCATCGGGTCGAGCCCCGCGGCGCTGGCGGCCGCCGCCATGACCGGCAGCAGCACGGCCGTGGTGGCGGTGTTCGAGGTCACCTCCGTCAGGGCGGCCACCAGCACGCAGACGGCAGCGACGACGACCCAGCTGGACTGCCCCTGGAGCGCGGGCGCCAGCAGCCCGCCGAGCACGGCGTCCAGGCCGCTGACCTTGAAGGCGTGGGCCAGGCAGAACCCGCCGCCCAGGAGCAGCAGCACGTCCCAGGGCAGCCGCGAGGCGGTGCGCCAGTCCATCAGGAAGCGGCGGTCCCCCTCCTCCGCGCCGGCGGCCGCGGTCGCGCCGGAGCGCGCGCCGGACGGGATGACGAAGGCGAGGATCGCCACGAGGGTGGCGACGGTCGCGTCGCTGATGTCGTTCTTGTGCCGGGCGTACCACTCGGGGTCCGCCGCCTCCGGCCCCATGAACCAGCGGGACCAGCCGGGGATCTCGAGCGCGCCGATCCGCAGGTCGGCGCGGAAGACCCAGAGCACGGCCGTGGCCGCGAACAGGGCCGCCATCCGGCGCTGCGGGGTGGTCATCGGCCCCATCCTGCGCCGCTCCTCGGCGATGGCCTCCCGGCCCGCGCCGGAGGCGTCCGGGACGGGGTAGACCACCCGGGTGAGGAGGAGCCAGGCGAGGGGGACGAACAGGAGGGTCAGGGGGCCGAAGGCCAGGAACCACTCCCCGAAGGTGAGCTTGGGGCCGTCCGGGAAGAGGGTCCCGAACTGCCCGAGGAACTCCTGGTTCGGCGCCGTGCCCACCGGGGTCGCCATGCCGCCCACCGAGGCGGAGTAGGCCACGCCGAGCAGCAGGCACCAGCCGAACCGGCCGCCGTCCGAGGGGCGCCCCGCCGCCTCGTCGTCCTCCTCCACGCGGCCGAGCACCGCGGTGACGATGGGCAGCATCATCAGCGTGGTGGCGGTGTTGTTGATCCACATGGAAAGGAACGCCGCGGCCGACATGAAGCCGAGCACGAGCCGCCGTCTCGACGACCCCACCGCCTGGATGACCGCCAGGGCCAGGCGCCGGTGGACCTCCCAGCGCTCCAGGCCCAGGGCCACGATGAAGGCGCCGAGGAAGAGGAGCACGAGGTCCCGCAGGTAGATGGGCGCCACCTCGCGGGCGTCGAGCACGCCGAGAAGCGGGAAGAGCGCCGCGGGCACCAGGGAGGCGGCGCCCACGGGGACGGCGACGCTGAGCCAGAGGGACGCCGTCAGCGCGGTCACGGCGGCGACCCGGCGCTGGAGGGGGTCGAGCGGGATGCCGGGGACGAACAGCAGCCCGAGGAAGAGGGCGGCGCCGATGGTCAGGCCCGCGCGGCGCCCCGCCGCGCCGCTGCGCTCCGCCCCCGCGACGCTCACGCCTGGCCCTCGCCGTCGAGGACCCCCTGGGGACCGTCCGAGAGACTGCGCGGCCCGTCGAGGATCCCGTGCAGCCAGGCGGCGTACCCCTCGGCCACCGCGTCCGGCGTGAGGACCGACACCGCGGGCGTCTCGTACGGGTGCAGCTCCACGACCCGCCGGACCAGCCGGTCGACCTCGGCGCGCCGGCTCTTCATGAGCGCGAGCACCTCGGTCTCGTCCTGGATCGCCCCCTCCCACGGGTAGAGGCTCCGGACGCCCGGGACGACGTTGACGCAGGCTACCAGCCCCTCGGCGAGCAGCCGCCGCGCGAGCTCCGCCGCCGCCTCCTCCCCCGGGAAGGTGACGAGGGCGAGCACGATCTCTCGATCCTTGTCCACCATCGTGAGGGTCCTCCCTGGAGATCCTATGATCCTGAGCAGCGCGGGTCAGCGCCTGGCTGTCCTCGCTCCCCCCATCGTCGACCCCACCGAGCTCACCCCGCCGTGAACCTCCTCGAACGCGCCGTCCTCGCCACCCTCCCCGCGATCCCGCGGCCGCTGATGCGCCGCCTGTCGGCGCGCTACATCGCGGGTGAGACGATCGAGGAGGCCCTCGCGAAGCTGGAGTCGCTCCAGGGGCGCGGGTTCCCCGGGGTGCTCGACATCCTCGGGGAGGACGTGGCGGACGAGGCCGAGGCCCGAGAGGTCCTCGGGACGTACCAGGCGGCGGCCACGGCGGCGGCGGAGCGCGGCCTCGACAGCTACGTCTCCATCAAGCCCACCCACTTCGGCCTGCGGATCTCCCGCGACCTGTGCGAGGAGCTCTACGACCAGCTGCTGGCCCACTGCGCCACCATCGGCGTCTTCGCCCGGGTGGAGATGGAGGACCACTCCACCACCGACGACACGCTGGCCATCTTCCACTCCCTGCGGTCCCGGCACGACAACGTCGGCATCGTCCTGCAGTCGCGGCTCTTCCGGACCCCGGACGACGTCGCCGCCCTCCCCGAGGAGTGCGACGTCCGGATGGTCAAGGGCATCTACCTCGAGCCCGCGGAGATCGCCCACACCACCCCGGACCCGATCCGGCAGGCGTTCATCGACCTCACGGACACGCTGCTGCGCGCCGGGCACACGGTCGCCGCTGCGACCCACGACGCGGCGATGGCGGACGCGGTCCTCGAGCGGCAGCGGGCGGCGGGGGTCCCGGACGAGCGCACCTACTTCGAGGTGCTGCTCGGGGTCCAGGAGCCCCTGTGGGAGCGCTGGCGGCAGCGCGGGAAGACCGTCCGCGCCTACGTCCCGTACGGCCCCGAGTGGCGCGCCTACAGCCAGCGCCGGCTGCGGAAGAACCCGGAGATCCTCCGGCACCTGATCAAGGCGACCCTGCGCCTCTCCTGAGCGGGCGCGTCCTTCCCTGGGAGCGTCCCCCCTCGCGGGGTCTCACTTCCCCAGGGCGAGGCGGCGGGCGAGCACCTCGCTCAGGGAGTCCGTGCTCAGGATCTTGTCCATGGTCGCCCGGTAGTCGTAGGGCACCCGGTACCAGGTGAGTGTGTCCTCGGTGAGCACGGCGTAGCACGCGCGGTTGTCGCCGTCGCGGGGTTGGCCCACGGACCCGACGTTGACGATGCGCTTCTCGCCCTCGGGGAGGTCGATGGTCAGCTCGTCCGCGCCCTCGAGCCCCTGGAAGCGGAGGTCCTCCGTGTGGACCCCGGGGTGGTGGGTGTGGCCGCAGAGGGTGACCCCCTCGAAGGCGTCGAAGATCGACCGCAGCTTCCCCGGGTTCAGGAAGCCGTCGGTGGAGAGGACGTACTCCCGGACCGGGTCCCGCGTCGACCCGTGCACGAAGTGGAAGCGGCCGATCCGGTGCTCGAGCGGCAGCTCCTTGAGCCAGCGCCAGCGCCCCTTGGTCTCGGAGGAGCTCCACCACCGCGGGCGGAGCTGGCCGCGCGTCCACGCGATCGCCGACCGCGCGTGGGGGTTGAAGTCCGCGGCGTCGTGGAAGAGCGCCTCGTCGTGGTTCCCCATGACCGTGAAGTCGGCGTGGCCGCGCACCAGGTCCGCGCAGTGCGCCGGGTCCGGGCCGTAGCCGACCACGTCCCCGAGGCAGCACATCGCGTCGATCCCGCGCGCTCGCATGTGCGCGAAGACCGCGTCGACGGCCTCCATGTTGGAGTGCAGGTCGGAGACGATCGCCAGCTTCAAGGTGCCGACAGTCTACGCTCCACGCGGGCGCTACGCTCCCGGCTTGCGGCGGGCCGCCTCGGCGGCGGTGCGCGGCGCCGAGCGCCGCTCCTTGGTCCTCGCGAGCTGCTCGACGGCGGCCTCCACCAGCTCCAGGCGGGCGTGGACGAGCGGCTGCTCGATGGTGGCCCCCGCAGCCTTGGCGTGGCCGCCCCCGCCGAACCCGTGGGCGAGCTTCTGGACGTTGAAGGCCCCCTTGCTCCGCGCGGAGAGCTTGGTCCGCGACGGACCGATCTCCCGGATGATCAGCGCCACCTCCACCTGCTCCACCGACCGCAGGACGTCGAGCGCCACGTCCCCGTCCGCCGCCGAGGAGCGCCCGTCGGGCCCCAGGGGCAGGTCGATGACCGCGATGCGTCCGTCGCCGAAGTACGCGGTGCGGCTGAGGGCCGCCGCGAGGAAGCGCGGGTGGTCGGGCTCCTCCCGCTGGAAGAGGTCCCCGTAGACCTCCGCGGGGCGCACGCCGGCGGCGAGCATCTCCGCCGCGATGTGCATGGTCTCCTCGTCCGTGTTCGAGTACTTGAACCAGCCGGTGTCGGTCACGAGGGTCGTGAAGATCGCGCGGGCGACGCCCGCGTCCACCTCCGCGTCGAGGTGCGCCGCGATCCGCCGGACCAGGACCCCGGTGGCGGAGGCGGAGGTGTCGATGAAGGCGCCGTCCCACCACTCGTCCCCCTCGTGGAGGTGGTGGTCCACCACGAGCTTGCGGGAGCCCGCGGCCTCGAGGCGGGTGGCCAGCGCGCCCGTCCGGGACAGGTCCCCGCCGTCCAGCATCACCACCAGGTCGTGCTCGGGGATCTCGCCGCCGTCGTCCACCAGGAACTCGGCGAGGCCGGTCACCTCTCCGTACCGCTCCTCGGGGGGGTCCGGGTTGAGGACGAAGGCGCTCTGGCCCCGGGCGTTGAGGACACGGGCGAGGGCCGCCTGGGAGCCGAGGCAGTCGCCGTCCGGTCGCTCGTGGCCCGTGAGGAGCACGCGCTCCGACGCGCGGAGGAGCTCGAGCGCCTCGAGCTGGGCCTCGGTGGGCGGGGGCGGCTGGTACTGGTAGCGGGGAGTCGTCATCTGGTTCCATGCCTTCGTCCACCCGACGGGGTGATCGGCACGCACTCCGGTAATTCTGGGCGATCCGCCCCGATCAGAGCGAGATCCTCTCGCCCTGGATCCACACGGCCTCGACCTCGGGCTCCCGCGCGGTCAGGGCATCGAACAGCGCGGCCGGGTCGGCGCCGCCGCCCTCGGCCGGGCCGCCCCACCCCACCGGGCGCAGGCGCTGGAGGTCCGCGGCGTCCCCCACCCCGAGCCGGCCTGTGACGTGGGGCCACGGCGCGTGGCGCGCGCCGGCCTCCGTCGCCATGCGCCACGCCGTCGCGCCGTCGAGCCCGAGGTGCTCCCGCGCGAGGCGCACCTCCCGGCGCATGTCGAGGTCCCCGTTGCTGGCCCAGGAGTCCGTCCCGAGCGCCACCGGGACCCGCGCGGCCTGGAAGGCGGCGAGGTCGAACGGCGCGCGGGCGAAGTACGCGTGGCTCCCGGGGCAGTGCACCACCGACACGCCGCGCCCGGCGAGCGCCTCGACCTCCCCCGGCGAGGGGCAGTTGCCGTGGACCAGCAGCGCGCCGTCCAGGAGCCCGGCCGCCTCGAGCCGCGCCGCGCCGGACGTTCGCGGGGAGGGGCCGAGCCAGGCGGAGAACGGCCCCTCGCCACGGAGCATCCAGGCGGTCTCCTCCGGCGTCTCCGCCCAGTGGATGGCCACCGGGCGCGCGCCCCGGAGCGCCGCGACCTCCGAGAGCAGCGCATCCCCCACCGTGTGGACGCCGTGGGGCGAGAGCCCGGAGGCGCGCCGCTCACCCTCGCCTCGGGCGACCGCGGCGCGCGCCGCAGCGAGCGCCTCCTCGGTACGCCCGTCGCGCCCCTCGGGCGAGCCGTCGATGACCTCTCGCAGCGCCACCAGCCGCAGCGGGCTGCCCTGGAGCATCGCGGCCACCTCGCCCGTGGCGTCGATGTCCAGGACCGTGGTGGTCCCGGTGGAGAGCAGGCGCTCCGCGGAGCGCCGCGCGCCCCCTGCGACCTCCTGCTCCGAGAGCGAGGCGCGGCGCTGGAGCACCTCGCCCACCCAGCCGAGGAAGCCGCCGTCCCCGACGGGGAGCCCCCGGGCCGCGCCCAGGTCCAGGTGGGCGTGGGCGTTGACGAACCCAGGTGCGAGGACCGTCCCCCGGGCCTCGGGCTCCACCTCCACCGGCCCGCGGACCGCCACCACACGCCCCTCCTCCAGCTCGACCTCCGCGTCGAAGCGCACGTCGCCCGCGGACACCACGACCGCGCCGGCCCGGAGGGTCCGCGGGCAGTCGGCGTCAGCGGGGGCGGCAGTCAAGGCGTCGTGAGGGGGCGCGTCGTGAGGGGACCCGGAAGAGGGCCCGGAGGAGTGGGGCGAGCCTCGTCCCATGAGAGGAGCCCGCCCGCGCGGAGCGCGGACGGGCTCCCCCGGCCGATGGCGGCTCCCCGATATCAGTCGGGGTCGGCGATGATCCGGAGGTTCGTGACGCCCTCGACGCCCTCGTTGATGAGGACCTGGCCGGGGGTGTCGAAGAGCGTGTTCGTCCGGTCGAAGAGCACGCAGAAGCGGATCATGTTCGGCGTGTAGTTGGCCCCGCTCGGCGAGGTGACCACGGCGAGCTCGGCGGGGTGGCTGACCCAGGGGGTCAGGGAGCCCGGGAGGACGTCGCCGAAGGGGTCGTTCTCGTCCACGTTGCAGGGGTCCGCGAGGGAGGACGTCCGCGAGCGGCCGCCCTGGAAGCGCACCACGATCGGCGAGGGGTTCGCCGCCGGGCCCAGGGTGTTGCCGAAGGCCGTCTCCCAGTCGGTCGGGAAGCCGGCGGTCGTGCCGCGGAAGGGCCGGGTGACGCCGCCCGCCAGGACCACGTCCATGGTCCAGCCCTGGTCCTCGAGGGCCGGGCCAACGTCCTCACGGAACAGCAGCTGCAGGAAGTTACCCGTGGGGCGGATCCAGCAGGACGTACCGCCGCTGACGGTGTCCGGGCGGAGGTTGCCCACGGAGGCCGCGTCGAGGAAGCCCGGCG